>CATWLR010000225.1:0-2950 GCA_958351665.1 Veillonella infantium
AAGAAAAGTTAGAAGAGTTTGGTATCCTTATCTTTACTCTTGTAGCTGAAATGGTAGATAAAACTGTGCTTGATATCTTAGAATCTATTCTCGATAGAACCGGTTACTTGGCACAATTAGAAGAGAGTACAGATCCACAAGATCAGGCTCGCGCTGAGAATATCGGTGAACTTTTATCTGTAGCTAAAGACTTCCAAGATACAAATCCAACTGGTACAGTGGAAGACTTCTTGGAACAAGTAGCACTCGTAAATGATGTTGATTCTTTCGAGCAAGAAGAGTCTAAAGTTACATTGATGACATTACATGCTGCGAAAGGTTTGGAATTCCCTATTGTATTCTTAGGCGGCTTGGAGGAAGGTTTATTCCCTCATAGTCGCACCTTGATGAACCCTGAGGAAATTGAAGAGGAACGCCGCCTTGCTTATGTAGGTATTACTCGTGCTGAAAAGGAATTATATATTTCTAATGCCACTACGCGTACCGTATTTGGACGCACTAGCAGCTATTTACCATCTCGTTTTATCGATGAAATTCCAGAAGAGTTAGTAGATGGTTTGCGTGCTAAGCGTAAAGTACCTGATGATATTAAGCGTCATGTGCCACAACATATGAGTGTCACAAGCCGACCAGTTACAAAGCCAATCGTTCGCAATGAAGTAATTGCCGATTGGAAGGTTGGTGATACGGCTATTCATAGTAAGTGGGGCAATGGTAAAGTCATCAATGTTGCCGGCGAAGGGGCTGGTATGAAGCTGACAATTGAATTCCCCACACAAGGTGTACGTGTAGTAATGGCAAAATTTGCACCTGTTAAGAAGGGATAAAACTTGTGTATGGCAGTTAACCTCTCTATATTACTTGTTAGGAACGTATAGAGTGTTACTGCACAGTAAAAGGGATGTAATATGAATCCAAAAGATAGAATTAAAGAGTTACAACAGGAGTTAACTCATGCGCAGTATTTATACTACGTAAAAGATGCTCCTACGATGAGTGACTTTGAATATGATAAAAAATATCGTGAGCTTGTTGATTTGGAAACAGCTCATCCTGAATATATTGTGCCATCGTCTCCAACACAACGGGTAGGTATGAAGGTGGAAGGTTCCTTTGAAAAGGTCGTTCATGGACGCCCTATGTTGAGTCTTTCCAATGTATTCAATGCTGATGAAGTTCGAGCATTTGCTAGTCGCGTAGAAAAGGAATTAGGACATAAGCCTTCTGCGTACGTAGTAGAGTTAAAAATTGATGGATTGGCTGTCAATTTGCACTATGAAAATGGCATGTTTGTACGTGCCGTTACGCGAGGTGATGGTCGTGTTGGTGAAGATGTTACAGCCAATGTACGAACAATTAAATCCATTCCTTTATACCTCGAAAATGCACCTGAATTTATTGAGGTTCGCGGTGAAGCCTATATGCCTCATAGTGAATTTAAACGTATAAATGAAGAACGCGATGAAGAAGGCTTACCAACCTTTGTAAATCCTCGTAATGCAGCAGCAGGCTCCTTGCGTCAACAAGATCCTGCTATTACAGCAAGTCGTAACCTAGCATTCTTTGCTTATGCTTTAGGTTCCGAAGTAGGTGCTAATATTCATAGCCAAGAGGAATTGCTACAAAGTTTGGAAACTTTTAAGTTTTCTGTAAATCCTCACTATCGCGTGTGTCAAACCATTGATGAAGTTATTGAAACTATCAATTACTGGGATGAAAAACGCCATGACTTGCCATACGATACAGATGGTATGGTTATTAAAGTAAATAGCTTTGATGATCAAGAGGCACTTGGCAGTACTGCTAAAGATCCTAAATGGGCTACAGCTTATAAATATCCGCCAGAAGAGGTAGAAACCATTCTTAAAGATATTACGATTAATGTTGGTCGGACAGGTGTTCTCACGCCTACTGGCGAGCTTGAATCTGTATTTGTGTCTGGTACAAATGTAAGTCGTGTAACATTACATAACCAAGACTTTATCAATGAAAAGGATATTCGCATTGGTGACCATGTTATCATTCACAAGGCAGCAGAAATCATTCCAGAAGTTATTCGAGTAGTTTCTGAAAAACGTACTGGTACTGAAGTACCTTTCACAATTCCTAATACATGTCCTGTATGCGAATTTCCTGCAGTCCGACGTGAAGGTGAAGCCGCTGTTCGCTGCACCAATAAACATTGTCCTGCCATTGAAAAGGAACAAATTATCCATTTTGCATCTCGCGATGCTATGAATATCGATGGTCTCGGGCCTAGCATTGTAGAAAACCTAATCAATAACAAATTAATCACCAATGTTGTTGATTTATATCACTTAACGGTAGATCAACTAGTTACCATGGACCGAATGGGTAAGAAGTATGCTGAGAATTTGGTAAAAGCTATCGGAGATTCTAAAACTCGTGGCTTAGATCGTGTACTATATGGTCTTGGTATTCGACTAATTGGATCTAAAGCAGCCGGAACAATTGCAAGTGTTGTGAAATCTATGGAACGATTCATGACTATTACTAAGGAAGAACTCGTTGCAGTAGAAGAGATTGGTCCTACAATGGCAGATAGTATTGTTGAATACCGTCAAGATCCTGCTCATGTAGAAATCATTGAAGGTTTAACAGCGGCAGGACTTAAGATGACTGTAGATGTTGTTGAAGCAGCAGGCAACCAAATGGAAGGGGAAATCGTCGTTCTCACAGGTAAACTTGAAGTTATGGGCCGCAGTGAAGCTGGTAAGATTCTTGAAGCTCATGGGGCTAAGGTGACAGGTTCCGTCTCTAAGAAAACAACCCTTGTTATTGCTGGCGAAGACAGTGGTAGTAAACTTACTAAAGCAAATGAATTGGGTATTCGCGTTATGAATGAAGAAGAGTTTGTAGAACTCCTACGCGAACTCGGAGAAATCCAATAGACATACATTCTACAATATTTTGAAAATATATATTATTT
>CATWLR010000226.1:0-2939 GCA_958351665.1 Veillonella infantium
ACATAGTAGGGGGCAAACGGATTGTCCTTATCGACGATTCTATCGTACGTGGTACTACAAGTGGCATCATTGTTAAGATGCTGAAAGAAGCAGGCGCTAAAGAGGTGTACATGTGCGTTAGCTCTCCAACAATTGAGTATTCCTGCCACTACGGTATTGATACATCGGTGCGTAAAGAGCTGATAGCGTCTACCCATACAGTAGATGAAATTAAAGATTATATTCATGCTGATAAATTACATTACTTGTCTCGTGAAGGTTTATGCCGTGCTATAGCCAATGTAGCACCCGATGATTTGTGCTTTGCCTGCTTTAACGGGGATTATAGCGTAGCAGTTCCTGTGGACCAAGAGGAAGGGGTCAAATATGTGCTCGAATAAAACTAGTTTAACCTATCGCGATGCAGGCGTTGATATCGATGCAGGCAATCGCGCCGTCGAATTAATGAAAGAATCTGTGAAACGCACCTATACACCTGGTGTTGTAGGTGATTTAGGCGGGTTTGGGGGACTCTACTCCTTAGCGGGTCATGCTATGTCGGACCCTATGCTCGTATCTGGTACGGATGGGGTAGGCACTAAATTGCGTCTCGCTATCATGATGGATAAACATGATACTATTGGTCAAGACTGCGTAGCTATGAGTGTTAACGATATTCTTGTGCAAGGGGCAACGCCTCTATTTTTCCTAGATTATATTGCAGTAGGCAAGTTGGATCCTGTGAAAGTAGCAGACATCGTGCGCGGTGTAGCTGAGGCTTGTGAAGAGTCCGGATGTGCTTTACTAGGCGGAGAAACTGCTGAAATGGCGGGATTCTACGATAACGATGATTACGATGTGGCTGGTTTTGCTGTTGGAATCGTTGATCGTCCTAAATTGATTACTGGTGAAAGTATCAAAGCTGGCGACGTAATTTTAGGTCTACCATCGTCTGGTGTACATTCTAATGGCTTCTCCTTGGTTCGTAAAATTGTATTCGATCATAAACAGTTATCTATGGATACAAAAATTCCAGAGTTTGGTAAAACTTTAGGCGAAGAATTATTGACGCCTACTCGTTTATATCCTAAAGCTGTATTGCCATTGATTGAACAACAGCTTGTAAAAGGCATGGTTCATATTACCGGCGGTGGCTTCTATGAAAATATTCCACGCGTATTGCCAAAAGGCGTTACTGCAGAGGTAGATGTCACTACATGGCCACGACTTCCTGTATTTACAAAACTACAAGAATGGGGCAATGTTGCCTGGCCTGAAATGTACCGTACTTTCAACATGGGCATTGGTATGATTGTTATCGTTGACCAAAAGGATGTAGAAACGGTTAAAGAAAACCTTTCTAGTCGTGGTGAAGCAGTATACGAAATTGGCCGCATCGTAAGTGGTGATGGTCCTGTTGTCCTTAAAGGGGCTGAGTTCGATGCGTAATTCTAAAAAGAGATTAGCCCTCTTTGCCAGTGGTCGTGGTTCTAATGGGGAAGCACTGTGTAAGGCCATGCAAGAAGGCTATATTAACGGTGAATTTGTTGTAATCATTACAGATCACGGCAATGCAGGAATTGTGGAACGTTCCAAATCTTGGAATATTCCACTCATTGTTATCGACCGTAGCGATTATGATTCAAAAGCTAGCTTTGAACAAGCTCAATTAGATGCCCTAGAACCTTATAAGATAGATGGTATTGTGTTAGCTGGCTATATGCGCATAGTAGGGTCTAAGCTCATTGACCGGTATGAGCATAAAATCTTAAATATCCATCCTGCATTATTGCCATCCTTTCCGGGACTTCATGGTCATCAACAAGCCATCGATGCAGGTGTAAAGATAACGGGGTGTACTGTACATTTTGTAGATGCAGGCATGGATACGGGTCCTATCATTATGCAGAATACAGTGCCTCTATTGCCAGATGATACTGAGGATACTTTAAGCGATAGATTGTTGCCTATCGAACATAAAACGTATAAAGAGGCGTTACGGCTGTTTTGTGAAGACAAGCTCACCATAAAAGGTAGAGTTGTTTATATTGAAGCTTGATGAGAAAACAAAGGGAGCGGTTACATGATTAAAAATGCACTTCTTAGTGTTTCAGATAAAACAGGTATTGTAGATTTTGCGAAGGGGTTAGTTGAGTTAGGTATAACCATTTATTCCACAGGTGGGACCCTTAAAGCCATAACCGATGCAGGCATTGCAGCCAAAGCAGTTGAGACTTTGACTGGTTTTCCTGAAATGATGGATGGCCGCGTTAAGACCTTGCATCCCAAGGTTCATGGTGGTATTTTGGCTATCCGTGATAATGCAGAGCATCAACAAGCTATGGCTGACCATGGTATTGAACCAATTGATCTTGTTGTTGTTAATCTCTATCCATTCCGTGAAACCATTGCAAAACCCAATGTATCCTTAGAGGAAGCTATTGAAAATATCGATATTGGTGGTCCTACCATGGTGCGCTCTGCTGCCAAAAACCATGCGTATGTGGGCATCGTTGTAAACCCAAATCATTATGATGAAATCTTAGCAATGCTTAAAGAACATGGCGAGTTGACTAAAGAATATCGCTTTGGTTTGGCGAAAGAAGCCTTTGCTCATACTGCCGCTTATGACGTAGCCATTGCTAACTATATGAGCGGTATCTTAAATGAAGGTCCTACACCGCCTGAATATTTAAGTGCTTATGAAAAGGTAACAGACCTTCGATATGGCGAAAATCCGCATCAACAAGCGGCATTCTATAAAGAAATCGGCAAAGCTCATGGTATGGGGGCCTTGAAACAACTTCATGGTAAAGAGCTTTCCTATAACAACATCGTAGATATGGAAGCAGCGTGGAATATGGTGTGGGAATTTACAGATCCTGCAGCATGTATCATTAAGCATACAAATCCGTGTGGTGCAGCTACAGCAACTACCTTGCATGATGCTTATGTAAATG
>CATWLR010000227.1:0-2924 GCA_958351665.1 Veillonella infantium
TTATTATATTGTTTTAAGCTCTAGTTTCACAGAGGAGGTAAGTACTTATGAAACATGACTTTATGAGCCATGACCTTCATCTGCCGGAACTGACACTACGTGGGATGCTACTTGGTGCATTGATTACTGTAATTTTTACAGCATCTAACGTATATCTCGGTTTGAAGGTTGGTTTGACATTCTCGTCATCCATTCCGGCAGCCATTATTTCAATGGCAATTTTACGTTTCTTCAAGGATTCTAACGTTCTTGAAAACAACATGGTACAAACTCAGGCTTCTGCAGCCGGTACTTTGTCCGCAATTATCTTTATCTTGCCAGGTCTACTCATGCTTGGGTATTGGAACGGTTTCCCATTCTGGCAAACATTCTTGCTCTGCGCATGCGGTGGTTCCCTTGGTGTGTTATTCACCATTCCATTGCGTCGTGCTATGGTAGTAAATAGTGATCTACCATATCCAGAAGGCCGTGCAGCAGCAGAAATTTTGAAAGTTGGATCTCACAATGCTGGCCAAGGTCCACAATCTAGCTCCGGTATGGGTGATATCGTATCCGGTGGTCTTGTAGCTGGTATTATCAGTCTTTGTGCAAATGGTTTCAAAGTGCTCGGAGACAGCATGAGTTTCTGGCTTCCTGTAGGTAGCAAAGGTATTACTCAAATTCCATTGGGCTTCTCTACAGCATTGTTAGGCGCTGGTTACCTTATCGGTATTGCTTCTGGTATCGCTATCCTCGTTGGTGTACTCATCGCTTGGGCTGGCTTCGTACCTTATTTAACTAATATGTTTGCTCCAGACGGCGGTGCTACAGCTAAATTTGCAATGGCTGTTTGGAAATCTAAAGTTCGTTTCATCGGTGCTGGTGCTATTGGTATCGCAGCGATTTGGACTTTGATTACATTGATTAAACCTATCATCGAAGGTATGAAAATTTCTGTTAAATCCATGAATAGCAGTTCCACTGAACGTGCATTGCATCGTATGGATACAGATATGAGCACAAAATCTGTTATCATCGTGTTCGGTATCATCCTTTTAGGTTTAGTTCTTACATTCTGGGATTTCGTATCTGCAGTACCTATTAGTGCAGGCTTAATGTGGACACTTGTTATCGTAGGTGTTCTCGTAGCATTGCTAATCGGCTTCTTCGTAGCTGCTGCATGTGGTTACATGGCAGGTCTTATCGGTACATCTGCATCTCCAATTTCTGGTATTGGTATCTTAGCAACTATTATTTCTTCTTTAGTGGTATACTTTATTGCTTCTGAAAATAACTTGTTTGCTACAGAAGCAGGTGTACAATTCGCTACAGCTATGGCTATCTTTATGACATCCGTAGTTATTGCGATTGCATCTATTTCTAACGATAACTTGCAAGACTTGAAAACAGGTCAACTCGTTGGTGCTACACCTTGGCGTCAACAAATTGCGTTGTTACTTGGCTCTGTAGCTGGTGCAGTTGCAATTGCTCCTGTTCTTAACTTGCTTTACCAAGCATACGGCTTCACAGGTGCGTTACCACGTCCTGAAATGGATCCTAATGCTGCATTATCTGCTCCACAAGCAACTTTGATGACTACAATTGCTCAAGGTATCTTCAGTTCTAGCATGGATTGGGATTATATCTTGATTGGCGTTGGTGTTGGCGTAGTAGCAATCATCGTTAACTTGATTCTTAAGAGCACAACAGCTTCTTTAACATTGCCTCCATTGGCAGTTGGTATGGGTATCTACTTACCTCCAACATTGGAAGTACCTCTTATCTTAGGTTCTTTCATTAGCTATTTCGTAGGTCGTTACCTAGTAGCTCGTGCTAAAATGCGTGCTGGCGAACTCGCTGAGTACGATGTTGAACAATCTAACCGCCGTGGCGTTCTCTTCGCTTCTGGTTTGATTGTTGGTGAAAGCTTGATTGGTGTAATCATAGCTGTTATTATTGTATTGTCTGTTACAACTGGTGGTGGTGAATCTCCACTTGAATTAGTAGGCCCTCAATTTGAAAGCACAGCACAATGGTTAGGATTGCTTGCATTCATCTTCTCTGGTTTATACCTTGTTCGTCGTGTTGTAACTCACAAATTCAATAAAGAAGAAGCTTTAGCAATGAAAGCTGAGCAAGAACAACAATAAGAGGTTAAACAATGAAATTAAAACAGTCTGTACTCATCATGATGGCTGCTGCATTGCCAGTAGTATCTTTCGCAGCAAGCGAAATTCCTGTAACTAAAGACACTGCCACAGTGCAAACAGTTCAAGCTGATACGAATAAAGTAAATCGCAACGATTTAACATACCGTATCTCTAGTACTGCTACACCGGAGCAAAACCGTGCGTTGCGCTCTGTAGCATCTAAGGTTGATCGCAATGCAGTTGAAGTAGTAGCACCTAATGCGGACCGCTATATGGACCGCAAAGAGGTGGCTGTATCTCCAGTGGAATCCACAACAGATCATCTTGATCTAGTGTTCCCAACAGTTAAATCTGTTAGTCCAATTGTAGAAAAAGCAATCAATAATACTATCAAAAAATACGTTGCTAAAGTACAAAACGACGTAGAAAAAATGAATGCCAAAGACGCTGATAAAACAAATGTAGTTATGTACTACGATGTTAAAACAGACAAAAATGGTATTTTCAGTGTATTGATTCATACGTACACAATGCGTGATCGTGATGCTAATGGCGTCAACTATGTAAAGGGCTTCACATTCAACACTACAACAGGTCGTCAATTATCCTTGTATGACCTTGGTGGTCTTAACAAAAAAGAATTAGTGAATGCTATCGACAATAATCAAGATGTGAAGAATCAATTAGGTGGCGAAGTAAACATCGATAAAATGCCTACTGAATTCTACACAACTGATGATTATTCTGTTGTAATGGTATTACAACAAGATGTGGATACAATGCACAGTGCAGGTA
>CATWLR010000228.1:0-2919 GCA_958351665.1 Veillonella infantium
AGTATGCTAAGATTCGCGTTGACGAGCGTGGTATGAATGTTGTTGATGCTGCTATCGAAGCTGCTAAGATTCGTTTGCGTCCAATCTTGATGACATCCTTTGCATTTATCCTTGGTGTATTACCATTGGCAGTATCTAGTGGTGCTGGTTCTGGTGCACGTACTTCTATGGGTATTACTGTAGTAGCAGGGATGACAACAGCTACATTGTTTGGTATCTTTATCATCCCAATGCTGTTTATTATCATTGAAACACTTGGACCTGGTTTGTTTACAAACCGCAAAAAAAATCACGACTAATCATTTACATTAGATAATTTTGTAGAATGACAAAAACACGTCACTACTTAGTAGTGGCGTGTTTTTTTATATAATTTATGATATAATAATATAGTTAAAAATCGGATTGACGTAAGTCGATATTAAGTATGAAATTTATATAAAAGAGGTATATTATGAGTGATGTAAAAACATATGTAGCAGGTCATAAAAGCCCTGATACAGATTCTATTTGTTCTGCTATTTCCTTTGCTAATTTCTTAACACAAATGGGTACACCCGCTACTCCAGTATGTGCAGGTGAAGCAAATAAAGAAACAACATATGTATTAAATCATTTTGGTTTTGAACACCCTCAAATCGTTAAGAATTGGGAAGAATTCGCTCCAGAAGGCGGCAACTTGTACTTAACTGACCACAACGAATCTAAACAAATCATTGATGGTTACAAATCCATGAATATGTGTGGCGTTGTGGATCATCACCGCATCGGTGACTTTGAAACTGATGGTCCTGTATTTATGCGTTTAGAACCAGTAGGTTGCTCCAATACAATCATTACTAAATTGTACATTGAAAACAATCAAGCAATCCCTAAAGCTATTGCAGGCTTGATGTTGTCCGCTATCATTTCTGATACTGTTTTATTCCGTTCTCCAACATGTACTGAAACAGATAAAGAAATGGCTCATAAATTGGCAGAAATCGCTGGTGTAGATATCGAGTCCTATGGCCTTGATATGTTAAAAGCTGGTGCAGATATTTCTGATTTGACTAATGACGATATCGTTCGTACAGACATGAAAGAATTCTCCGAAGCAGGTAAAACGATTTCTATCGGTCAAATTTCTGTTATGGATACAACAGATGTATTGGCTAAACAAGCTGAACTTGTAGCTGCATTAGAGGATCTTCGCAGTGCTAATAACTATGATGCATCTTATATCATGGTTACAAATATTCTTGATGAAAGCACTACATTGTTATTCAGTGGTGATGTGGAAGCAGTAGTAACAAAAGCATTTGAAAAAGAAGTTAAAGACAATGGCGTATTCTTGCCAAATACTATGTCTCGTAAAAAACAAATCGTACCACCAATTCTTGGTGCTATGAAATAGTATAGTAGTATACAAAGGGAAAAGAACGTTGCTTGCAACGTTCTTCTTCTCTATTTATATGATTATCAAATTATAGTATATGTAAGGGCGATAGGGGTGTTCCGATGAATTCATTACTAACAGGTTTAAATAAAGAGCAACAACAAGCCGTTCAACATACGGAAGGCCCTTTATTGATTTTAGCTGGTGCTGGATCTGGTAAAACAAAGGTGTTAACCGTTCGCATTGCACATTTATTGGCTCAAGGCGTTAATCCATATGAAATCTTGGCGATTACATTTACCAATAAAGCGGCTAAGGAGATGAAAAGCCGTGTAGAAGGTCTTGTTGGTGATGTAGCTAATCGCATTTGGCTCAGCACATTTCATAGCTTCTGTGCGAAATTCTTGCGTTTTGAATTAGATAACTTCTTAGGTTATAACAGTAACTTTACAATCTACGATACATCTGACTCTCAAGCTGTTATTAAGGCCGCTTTGAAAGCATTAAACCTCGACGATAAATACTATCCTGTAGGTGCTATGATCGCCGCTATATCTGATGCAAAAAATAAATTGTTATTTGCTTCAGATTTTAGAAAGCAAGCGAGAGACTTTTACCAACAAAAAGTTGCTGATGTATATGAGTATTATGAACGAGAATTACGTAAGAATAATGCTCTAGATTTTGATGATCTTTTATTGGTAGCCGTTAAATTATTGCAGTCCAATGAGGCTGTGTTAGATAAATATAGTAAGCGTTTTCGTTATGTTATGATTGACGAATATCAAGATACGAACCATGCTCAATATTTATTGGCTAAATTATTAGCTTCTTATTGGAAAAATATTGCCGTTGTAGGCGATGCTGATCAAAGTATCTACGCATGGCGTGGTGCAGATATTCAAAATATCCTAGACTTTGAAAAGGATTATCCAAACTGCACATCTATTAAGTTGGAACAAAACTATCGTTCTACAAAGATTATTCTAGATGCAGCTAATGCTGTTATCGAGAATAATGAAGGGCGTCCTAAGAAAAATCTTTGGACTGATAAGACGGAAGGTGCTAAAATCCAGCACTTTACGGCTCAGTCTGAACATGAAGAAGCTGCTTTCATCGGCGATACTATCGCTAAAAAGCACGATATTCATGGTGTACCTTATGGTGATATGGCTATTTTGTACCGTACAAATGCTCAATCTCGTGTACTTGAAGAAGCACTGATTAAGAGAGCATTGCCTTATACAATGGTAGGGGGCACAAAGTTCTACGATCGCAAAGAAATTAAGGACGTTTTGGCATATCTTCGTGTGTTATATAATCCATTCGATGATTTGAGTTTATTGCGTATCATCAATGTACCTAAGCGTAGTATTGGTGCTACTACAGTGGCAAAACTACAAGATTATGCCCGTGCTAATGGAACGTCTTTATTTATGACCTTAACGCAGCTACATTTAGTAGATTCTATTAAGGGGAAAACAAAAGAAAAGTTAGAAGAGTTTGGTATCCTTATCTTTACTCTTGTAGCTGAAATGGAA
>CATWLR010000229.1:0-2918 GCA_958351665.1 Veillonella infantium
GCTATCAATTTTTTAAGAGTGAGGATTTATAAGGTATAGTATTATGAATGGTTTGTTTGGTCCTTATATAGAAAAATGGATGCATTTTGTGACCATTAAAAATATGTTATTACTAGCTATTGGATCTCTAATTATAACTGATTTGGGTTTATCCATATTGATGTTGCTTTTCCCAAAGAGTCCATTTTTTAAAACTCTTATTTGGGAGGTTATCAGTCCTGTAGAACTTGAGGTAGTTTCTATTATTGGCTATGTACTTGGAATTGCAGTATTTATTCTTGTAACCTCTGGTATTTTATATGGTATTTTCAAGATCTTTAAGGGGCAGGTTACATATAAGCAACTAGTAGCAGACTTACTTTTGAATACTTGTATTGCTGGTTGGATTCATTTAATTTTTGTGCTTTTTGCTGCACCTATTTATCTCTTATTAAACTTACAAATTCGAGGTGGGGCGGGCGGATTAAGTACCATAGAACTCATTAATGTCTTTATCATGGCACAATTAATGTCTAAGCAATTTAGCCTGAGCCCTTGGATAACGGGTATTTCCTTTTATATAGTATCCTTTATCTTTGGTGTGGGTGGTATTATATTATCAATGTCTGTTTAAATACATACATAATTGAAATATTGATAGATGCCTTTTAGGTGTCTATCAATTTTTTATTTTCTATTCAATATCAAATTTTGATTTAAAATAAATTTATATTTATTTTAAAAGTGCGTTGTGATACAATGATAAAAATATGTGCTTTAGATGTTTTGGAGGGGAACATATGGAACAAAAATGGTATTTAGATCTTTGGGCGCTTATTAGAGAGCCTTTTAAACGTGGCATTCCAGAGATTGTTGAATTTGGTACAATTCAACGCGGTTTTGCCTGTACCATGGGGATGCTTGCTATTAGTCTGCTTGTGAGTTGGATTATACAAGCTGGAATGGTTTATTCCTTAGGGGCTTCAGCTCCACAGCTAGGAGCTGCGTTGGGGGTTCTTGCTGGGGCCGGATTTTTTGTATTAGTATTATATGCATTATTAACATTTGCTATATTAGCTATTTATTCAGTTTTATTTAGCCAAATAGCTAATAAATTTGGTGCCCATACTAATTATGAATCTATATTAAAGATTTGTTGGTCTCAAAGTGCATACTCTATGGTGATATCCCTTGTTATATCAATTGTTCAGGTGATTTTGTTCTTAATTGTTAATGGTCTAAATCTAGATGTTTATGCGCCTAACATAATCTTATATATAATTGTATTCTCTTATACAATATTCCAGGTAGTAGCCTATATTTGGTGTTTCTGGGTGAGTTTAACACTTATGGCACGTCAAATTGAAAAGGGACGACTTGCGACTTTTGGTATTGGAATTTTGGCATCTTTAATTCCTGTGGTCTTTATTGGCATATTGGTAGGCATGGTTATGCTTGCTACATCTAGATAATTACATAGCATGAAAAATATGAAAGCAAGGTATGATTATACCTTGCTTTTGTGCTATAATAATGAACAGAGTATGAATTAAAAATAAAATTATTGTTAGAAATTCGTAATCTTGTGTTGTGTGCTGCATCATTCTATATGGAATGGTGCTATTCTTGTTGAGTAAAAGGTGGTGAGAGATATGATGGCAGGTTTAGTAGAGTTCGTATATCGCTTATTAAACCCCATTGAAGAAAAAAATCCACGAATGTACCACTATGATGTTCCCTATGGACAGCTTGTTTGGATGCTCGTATTGACGCTCATATGCTATCAATTTACCATCGTCGGTGAAAGTGTATATCTAGATGCTATACGTGCTTTGATACGCAACTCATCACTATTAGTGAAGTGGCAAATGTTTGCGCTTCCCGTAGGTCAACATGAGATACAAGTCTTTTTTGAACACTTAAGTAAACCGCGTGAGTTTTGGAATATCGGTCGGTTTGCGTGGGTAATTTTAAAAGCGGCCCTCGTGTCTGGCATTGTTATAGGCTATGCGATACTACAAAAACGTAAGTTCTATATCCGCGGCGTAGTCACTGGGGTTTTACATATGATGGCCTTTGCTCAATTAGTAGTAGCTATGATCACTCTTACGGCAGGTATTATGTTGATTCTTACGACCATACCAATTCTGCTACAAGCTATTATTGGTTTTTGTATGATTGTATTATGCATTCTTAGTACTGTATTGTTACTACAGACCATGGGACGTATTGCAGGGGCTTGTATTAATGGTAGTGCTTATGAAGGCCTAAGCATTATGTTGCTTGCCATTCTAGTGGCTTTGTTGTGTGAAGTATTATATACATTAACTCGATAACAGATAAGGAGCATTATGACTTGGTATAAGGATATATTGCATTTATTCACGAAATTAAGTGAACAATCCTTTCAAAATATTATTAGAAATGGATCCTATGCTAGCGCTATTTTAAATCTCATAACATCTACCGTTGTATTATATGTAATAACTTATGCGTTGCCTTTGATAGTGAAAGCCATATCGCCCGCATTAGGCATAAAACGGATGACAGGATTAACACATTTTGATATAGTGAGTGCCTTCGGGAATGCATCGTTTTTAATTTTTCAGATTATCCTAGGAGCTTTCGTTATCTGGCGATTACTTATATTGTTAGGAGGCACAGGTACCTATAAGGGAGTAATGCGGAACTATATTTATGGCTTAGCCTATACGAATGCACTCCGTACCGTAGTATTGGTATTGGTTCATATAGTGGGTCTTATATTATTCTATGTATCTATGCCAAAATATGTAGGCGATATGGCCTATCTTGTTACCATGTTTAGTCAGTATTACGCTGTCTTTATTGGGGCTCAACTCATGCGCCGCTATGTTAATCTAGGAATCGTTAAAACCTATATTGTTATGTTTGTTGTAGCTTTGCTATCAGTGTCGGTA
>CATWLR010000230.1:0-2917 GCA_958351665.1 Veillonella infantium
CTTGAGCCGTTGCAGTCACAATAGCCGCATACGGATGGCTTGCATCGATGAGTAAGCGCACATTGTGCTCCTTAATCAACTGTTGCATAGCCTCTTGGTCAAGACGGCCTGTATGAACGGTAATGCCTTCATGAGCAGCTAGTTCCGCCCCATATTGGCTCACGACAGTCACGAGAACCTCTTCACCAGTCCGTTCTTGGATATCTACCGCTAAGGTACGACCATCCAAGGTACCAGCGATGACCCAAATCATAATTTATAGCCTCGAGGTGTAATCATACGACCATTTTCAACATAAGTTTGGCTGTTACCAATGATAACAAGTGTTTGCATATCTACTTCTTCTTTTGTGAAGTTTTCAAGGTCAGAAATTACCATATGTTGACCTGGACGACCTGCTTTTTGCACGATACCAACAGGTGTTTTAGGATCGCGGTATTTAAGGACGATTTCGCGAACTTCATCTAAGTGAGTAACGCGTTTTTTACTGCGTGGGTTGTACAAGGAAATAACCATATCGCCTTGTGCACAAAGGTCAGCACGTTTTTTAATAAGATCCCATGGAGTCATCAAGTCGCTCAAGGAAATTACTGCAAAGTCATGCATCAAAGGTGCACCCAAAACAGATGCTGCTACGTTTACAGCACTAAGGCCTGGCACGATATCTACGGAAGGGCGTTTTTCTGCTGGCACTTTGTTAGCAAGTTCCAATACGAGGCCTGCCATGCCGTATACGCCAGAGTCACCAGAGGATACTACAACTACTTGATAACCTTCTACCGCCAAATCAACGGCTTGTTGGCAACGATCAACTTCTTGCATCATTGCAGTACCTACAGTTTCTTTACCTTCGATAAGGTCTTTAATCAAGTCAAGGTATGTCAAATAACCAACCACGCGGTCAGCCGCCAAGATAGCTTCGCGCGCTTGCGGCGTCATAAACTCTTCATCGCCAGGGCCAATGCCGATTACTTTGATGTTACCTGTGCAATGGCTACCGTTGTTTTGGGATAAATTGTTTTGTGCTGTATTAGTGTTCGGCTCTTGGCCGCTAGTAATGCCGTTGTCTCGCATACGTTTCCTACTCCTATAGTTCCTTTTACAAAATTAGATTCTTTTAATTCTTGCTCTTCAATGAGTGGTGCCATCTCGTCCTGTGTATAGAACACGATAGGCCACCCCATAATTTGCATAGCCTCTAAGAGGCCTACTTCGTCTTGTTTAACGATGACCGATGCTGCCGTTACAAGGCTCTTTGGTGAAAGCTTATGCGCTGCTAGCGACTGTTGTATGGCGTCGAGAATTAATTCCTTCGGTGTATCTCTTCGGCAGCCAATGCCCATCGTATAGGTACGAGGGCGCAAAATCAATTGATGACCATACTCGGTCATTACTTTATCTGTAATGACAACGCGAGAAACACCTTCTTTAGAGCTTTCATTTTTACATGGTATAGATTCTAGTTGATCCAAAGAAACGACGTGAACCATACCATGTTCACCAATATGAGCTTTTGTAACTTCCGCTAAATGCTCCGCATTCGCTAAGCTTGCATCGATATAATAATCAACCGGCTCTCCCCCAACGATGGCAGAGTTCACATTGATTAAGGTTTGGAAATCATCCACTAACAGATGCTCGTGGCGCGCCAACACGTCAGGCGCTGGCAATCCGTTTACATCCGTAGCAGTCGTAATGACTGGGTCCGCATCGATGGCCAGCGAAATGGACTGCGTCCATTCGTTGGCGCCCCCAAGGTGACCAGATAACAAGCTAATTACATGGTGTCCTACTTCGTCCATAACGACTACAGCAGGATCCTTGGATTTATGCTCAATATATGGTGCAATCATGCGCACTACGATACCGAGTGCCATAATACATAATACTTGGTCGTAATCTTTGAAAATCTGTCCAATATGGTTTTTGAGGGAATCAAAATAGATAGCCTCACCACCAGAAGGACGGTTTTCTTTTTCAAAGCAATCCGCATGGGGTGCCACCAAAGACTTGATGCGTTGACCTAGCTTTGCACCTCGTTCAGACACAGAAAGAATAGCAGTTCTATTCTTCTTGCGTCCCGTCATAGGTGCAATAGTTTCTAGTGCTTTCATCATACTAGTCCTTAGCACTGCGGTACATGTGAGCAAAGCCTTTGTCGTAAAGCTTAGATAATTCGTATTCACTATCTAATACATGGCTTACTACGATCATAGCTTGGCGCAATACGCCTTCTTTTGCTACGATATCCGCAATGGTTTCCAATGTGCCGCGGATAATGCGTTGGTCTGGCCAAGACGCTTTTACCACGATAGCCACTGGAGTCGTTTTGTCGTAACCGCCCTCGATGAGTTCAGCTACAACCTTATCTAACATTTGAACGCTAAGGAAAATACACATAGTAGCTTCATGAGATGCTAACATGCGCAATTTTTCCTTTGGAGGCATCGGTGTACGGCCTTCCATACGCGTAATGATAACTGTTTGAGATACATTAGGTAGTGTATATTCTTGTTTCAAAGCCGCTGCTGTAGCAAGGAAAGAACTTACACCTGGCACAACTTCATAAGAAATACCCATGCCAGCCAGTGCATCCATTTGCTCTTGAATCGCACCGTAAATTGCCGGGTCACCTGTGTGAAGGCGAACTACGCTTTTACCAGCCTCAACAGAAGCTTTCATAACAGCTAACACCTCATCAAGGTTCATAGTAGCACTGTTATGGATTTCACAGCTTGGTTTACAAGCCTCTAAAATGGCAGGGTTTACCAAGGAGCCAGCGTAGATAACAACGTCTGCCTCTTGCACTAAACGATACCCTTTGCGAGTAATTAACTCGGGATCCCCAGGGCCTGCGCCTACAATATGTACGTCAACCATATTACTCTCCTTCTGCGATACGCGTTGCAGATACAAT
>CATWLR010000231.1:0-2893 GCA_958351665.1 Veillonella infantium
AAGTCTAACAATTGGTTCCATTTATCAGCCAATTCTTGGTTGAAGTGTTCAGGATGACCTTGTGGCCAATCTTGAAGCATAACGGATTCAGGCATGCCTTCTTCTTTAGGCATGTATTTCCAAACTTCTTCTGCTGTGAAGGAAAGTACAGGAGATACCATAGCTACCAATGTTTTCAAGATTTCGTACATAGCTGTTTGAGCAGAACGACGAGCTACGTTGTTTTTGCTTTCAGCATACATAGTATCTTTCATTACATCAAGGTAGATGGAGCTCAAGTCTACTGTGCAGAAGTTATGAATTGCATGGTACAACATGTGGAATTCATAGTTTTCGTACGCTTCAGTAACCTTTTGACGTACTTCTTCTAAGCGCAACAATGCCCATTTATCGAATTCGGACATATCTGCGTAAGCCACTTTATCAGTGTTTGGATTGAAGTCATCCAAGTTGCCTAATAAGAAGCGGAATGTATTACGGATCTTACGGTATACTTCGGATAATTGTTTTACGATGTCTTTGGACAAACGTACGTCTGCTTGGTAATCTGCGGAGGATACCCACAAACGCATAACGTCGGCGCCGTATACGTCGATGATGTCGCTTGGTGCTACTGTATTACCTACAGATTTAGACATTTTGCGACCTTCGCCGTCCACAACGAAACCGTGAGTCAATACGGAGTTGTATGGTGCTTTACCTGTTGTTGCTACTGCAGTTAACAAGGAAGAGTTGAACCAGCCGCGATGTTGGTCAGAACCTTCAAGGTACATAGCACATGGTACATCTAAGCCGTTAACTTCAAGTACGCCAGCCCAAGAGGAACCAGAGTCGAACCATACGTCCATGATGTCTGTTTCTTTTTTGAACTCATCATGACCGCAATGAGGACATTTGAAACCTTCTGGCAATAATTCTTTTGCACTGTGAGCCCACCAAGCATCGGAGCCTTCTACGGCTACTTTTTCTTGTAATGCTTTGATAGTATCATCGTTGATGATGTGCTCGCCGCAGCTTTCACAATAGTAAATAGGAATTGGCACGCCCCAAATACGTTGACGGGAAATTACCCAGTCACCACGGTCGCGAACCATGTTGAAGATACGATCATGGCCCCATTTAGGAATCCATTGTACTTGATTGTCGATTGCATCAAGTGCTTGTTGACGATATCCATCTACAGAGGAGAACCATTGTTCTGTAGCACGGTAGATGACAGGGTTTTTACAACGCCAGCAGTGAGCGTATTGGTGACGCAAGCTAGATTTGTGAAGCAATGCATTGTTGTGCGCCAAGATTTTGATTACAGGCACTTCTGCATCGTGAATTTCTACGCCAGCCAATGGGAATTCAGTATCGCCATAACGGTTGTCATCTACTTGTTTAGTGTAGTTACCAGTTTCATTAACAAGGGATACGATAGGAAGTTCAGTTTTACCTTCCTTGTTATAACGCATAACGATGTTAAAGTCGTCTTCACCGTGTGCAGGAGCTGTATGTACGCAACCAGTACCTGCTTCAAGTGTTACATGATCGCCACACAATACAGTGGATGTGCGTTCTACGAATGGATGTTTGAATTCAGCCAATTCTAAGTCTGCGCCAGAGAAACGATTTACGATTTCGTAGTCTTCGATGCCGATATCTTTCATAGCTGCATCAACGAGTTCAGTGGCCATCAAGTAGTATTCGTCGCCTACTTTTACCCAACCATATTCAAGGTCAGGGTTAACGGAAATAGCTACGTTGGCAGGCATTGTCCAAGGAGTAGTTGTCCAAATAACGGAGTATGCTTGTTTTGGATCTACGCCAGCTGGCAATGTCACCTTTTTCTCGGATACGTAAGGAAATTTTACGTAAATAGAGAAGGATTTTTTCTCAGCGTATTCGATTTCTGCTTCTGCCAATGCAGTTTCACAGTGAGTACACCAATATACAGTTTTAAGACCTTTATAGATGTGGCCACGTTTTGCCATTTCGCCGAAGATACCAAGTTGTTTTACTTCGAACTCAGGACGCAATGTCAAATAAGGGCGATCCCATTCACCCAGTACACCAAAGCGAATGAAGTCTTGTTTTTGGGTTTCTACGCATTCTAATGCATATTCCTTACATTTGTTGCGCAAGTCCAATGGAGCCATTTCATGACGGTTAAGACCAGTATTTTTAATAACCGCATGCTCGATTGGCAAACCGTGTGTATCCCAACCTGGGATATAACGTGTATAGTGACCAGTCATAGTCTTGTATTTCATGATGATGTCCTTCAACGTTTTGTTGAGGGCATGACCGATGTGCAATTTACCGTTCGCATATGGAGGGCCATCATGCAAAATGAAAGGTTTTGCGTCTTTACGCAATTCCAAACGTTTTTGATAAATTTTGTTGTCTTCCCAGAATTTTAAGATTTCTGGTTCGCGCTTAGGCAAATTGCCGCGCATTGGGAATTCTGTTTCAGGCAAATGTAACGTCTTACCGTAATCCATGATGTGCTCCTTTTACATAAAAAAATCGCCCGCCCCCGAAGGGACGGACGTAATATCCGTGGTACCACCCTACTGACTCTCGTTACTTGTGAAAGCCACTTAAACATATAACGGTGTTCACCGGCAGGGTTCCTGCTTGCTCCAAAGTGATCCGCAAATCTCTAGATTTCCAAACCTTTCAGCCCATGAGTTTGGTCTCTACTAAATCCGTCTGAGACATGCCGTCTTTTTCAACGCAATATTCATATAATAGATAATTATAGGGCTCATAAGGGTAGGTTGTCAAATATATTCTACCCGAAATTTATATCATGTTTAACATATACCATTTCACATTATAACTCTTGCGGTACATACGGCTTCTGCACAGAATCTAATAATGCAAAATTCATTGGACTACTTACCAT
>CATWLR010000232.1:0-2891 GCA_958351665.1 Veillonella infantium
CCAATATGGTTGCCAACTTTCACTTGTTCGATTCCCTTGAACAGACTTTCCTCTGTTACTTTTAACAATTTCATCACATCTGGTTTGACATGACCAATTGGAATTGTCACAGCCGAATCGCCGTGATATCCATCAATAGATGCTACAAGATCAATACTGAGGACATCACCGTTTTTAAGCTTGCGCTTAGCGCTCGGAATACCATGAACAACTTCTTCATTGATAGAAGCACAGATTGTAGCAGGGAACCCATAGTACCCTTTACAACTTGGTATACCACCGTGGCTGCGAATATATTCTTCGGCAATTGTATCTAACTCAAGCGTCGTGATGCCAGGTTTAGCCTTTTCTACTAACAAGGACAACGTGTCTGCTGTAAGCTTACTTGCCTTGCGGATACATTCAATTTCATGGGACGATTTCAAAATAATCATGGATTATTTCTCCAACGCCTTAATGATGTCAGCAAATACTGCGTCTACATCTTGTAAACCATTAATTTCTTCATATAAACCGCTATTGCGATAGTAGTCAATTAAAGGTTTAGTAGATTCTTCGTACACAGCTAGACGTTTCTGTACTGTTTCAGGGTTATCATCAGCACGATTTTCTAGAACAGCTCGTTCGCTAATACGTTTAACTAATTCCTCGGAAGGAACGTTTAAGTTAAGTACAGCGTCCAAAGAAATTCCTAATTCTTTAAGGATTGCGTCCAAGGATACAGCTTGCGCTGTAGTTCTTGGGAATCCATCAAGAATAAATCCAGATTTGCAGTCATCTTTCACCAAGCGATCACGTACGATACCAACAGTTACACTGTCTGGTACCAATTGACCAGCATCGATATATTTCTTAGCCTCAACTCCAAGAGGTGTTTCGTTCTTAATCGCAGCGCGGAACATATCACCTGTTGAAATTTGGGGAATACCGTATTTTTCAATAAGTCGAGCTGCCTGAGTGCCTTTACCAGCACCAGGAGGTCCCATTAATAGAATATACATATTGTTTCCCTCCTATTTCACAAAGCCTTTATAGTGGCGTGTTACCATGAGCGACTCAATTTGTTGCATTGTATCAAGCGCTACACCTACAACGATGAGAAGAGCCGTACCACCAAAGTATACGCCTTGGACGCCGGTAATGCTACCGAGGAAATTCGGTATAATAGCAACGACAGCTAAGAATACAGCGCCAGCCAAAGTGATCTTGGTCATCACGTTATCCACATAATCAGCAGTTGGTTTACCCGCACGAATACCTGGGATAAAACCACCGTATTTTTTCATATTATCTGCCATATCTGTAATGTTGATAGAGATTGCAGTATAGAAATACGTAAAGATAAAAATCAATAATGCATACAATGCCGTTTGTAACGGCGTACCCCATGTAAAGAGATCCGCAGCTTTATGAACATATTCATTGTCAATAAATTGCGCAATCGTCACAGGGAACATCAACACAGATGACGCAAAGATAATTGGGATTACACCTGCCTGATTAACTTTCAACGGCAAGAATGTAGAGTGACCACCGTACATTTTACGACCTACTACGCGTTTAGCATATTGAATCGGAATACGACGTTGGCCTTGTGTAACTGCAACTACGACAGCAATCATCGCAAGAGCAATTACAGCAAATAAGAATGCTTGGAACATATTGATTGTTCCGTTTTGGATATATTGATAAATAGTTTCTAAACCATCAGGTAATCGAGCTACGATACCAGCAAAGATGATCAAGGAAATACCATTACCTATACCATATGCTGTGATTTGTTCACCAATCCACATCAACAAGCATGTGCCTGCTGTTAGGATGATGGCCACAACGAATACACTAAGGAAATCATTATTTACCAAAGCGTTGTTTGCTCTAAGAGCAAATGCCATGCCTGCGGCTTGTACAAAGCCGAGAACTACGGTGCCATAACGAGTTACCTTCGCTATTTTCTTACGCCCGTCTTCACCATCTTTACTCCATGCTTCAAACTGAGGAACCACAGCCTGAAGCAGTTGCATGATGATGGAAGCATTGATGTAAGGTGTAATACTCATCGCAAAGATAGAGAACTTACTAAGCGCACCACCAGCAAACAAGTCTAATAGACCGAATAGGTTACCGGATGTAAACAAGGATTCGATAACAGATGCATCAACACCTGGAACAGGAATGTGAATACCAGCTCTAAAGATGGCAAACATCATTAATGTATAAAGAATCTTATTACGTAGTTCGGTAATCTTAAAGATGTTCGAGAGGCTATCTAGCACCCTAGATCACCTCTACTTTTCCGCCTGCTGCTGTAATTTTTTCTTCAGCAGATTTAGTGAAGCCATTAGCGATAACAGTTAAGTTTTTAGTTTCCAATGTACCGTTACCTAAAATACGAATGCCATCGCGTACATTTTTCAAAATGCCAGCTTCAATAAGAGCTACTGGATCAACTGTTGCACCGTCTTCAAAACGGTTCAATTGTTCTACGTTAACTTCAGCATATTGTTTAGCAAAAACGTTGTTGAAACCACGTTTTGGTAAACGACGATAAAGAGGCATTTGGCCGCCTTCAAAACCGGAGCGAACGCCACCGCCAGAACGGGAGTTTTGACCTTTTTGACCACGACCAGATGTTTTACCCAAGCCAGAACCTAAACCACGGCCTACACGAGTACGAGCTTTTTTGGAACCAGCAGCTGGTTGTAATTCATGAAGTTTCATTCAGTGCACCTCCTTATCAGTATTAAACTTCTTCAACTTTTACTAAATGTCTAACTTTGTGAAGCATACCTTCGATTTGAGGTGTTACTTCTTTTACAACTTGAGAATTAGTTTTTTTCAAGCCCAAAGCTTTAACTGTCGCGCGTTGATCTTCAGGACGACCGATTAAG
>CATWLR010000233.1:0-2890 GCA_958351665.1 Veillonella infantium
CCTTATGATGAAATGAAAGAGCCTTTAGATAAGCTACTTATAAAATTGAACGAAATTACACCGGTAGCGGAAGAACTCGATGCATATTATAAATCTAAAGGGTATACCACAGATAACTATGCTAAGGAGCAACAATTAGGTCCTAAATATGTTCAATTGTATGAACAATTTGTTCCTATTTATGCTGACTTTGATAATTTAATGCATAAGATTAACACGGACCGATTGCAACAACGGTTACAACAATTGCGCGATGCAGGTAAGAAAAATGCAGCCGCTGCACAAGAGGTTTCTTTGCGACTTACTGCAGTCCTAGAAAAGCTAGATAGTGAAAAAGAACCAGATGTAAATGCTATCAATCAAGAGTTACAAGCTATTGGCGATTTAGCGAATGGTATTTCTAGCCCTAAGTATGACGCTGTTAAGACCTCTGTAAACTCTACGATTGGTGCGATCCGTACCTATATGGGATCCAAACAAGATAACGATTATAAACATATGGTTGAGGCTTATAACCGTTATATTTCCAATATGAATACAACCAATATGAATGAATTGGATCAATAAGCAAGCTAGAAGAATAGTGTGATAAATTAATAGGCATATATAAGATATAAAAAGAAAGCTGTATCGAATGAGGATATCATTTGATACAGCTTTTTACATGTTTATAGCCTAGTTAGAACAAAAGTTATTGGTAGTTTATTATATTTTTCTAATGGTTGTAATTCGATTGGATAGGGAGAATAGCACGAGAGCTACCCAGATACAGCCAAAAGCGATAAGTTGGGCTGTGCCAAAGCTTTCACCAAAATAGAAGATGGCCAAGAAAAAGCCCATAGTGGGAGATAGGTATTGTAAAAATCCTAGTATATTCAATGGCAAAAGTTTTGCGCCGTACGAAAAGAGGATGAGCGGAATTGATGTGGTGAGCCCTGCGCCGATGAGGAGTAGTCCTGTGGATGTTACGTGTTCAAGAAAGACCCAGGAGGAGGTATCGATAGTTGCCAAATACCATAGAGCTATCGGTGTAACAAGCCACGCTTCCAAAGCAATACTTGAAAATGGATGGATAGTGAGGCGTTTCTTTACGGCTCCGTATAGGCTAAATGATACAGCTAGTGCGATGGAGACAATCGGTAAGGAACCTAGTTCATAGGTCATGATCGATACACCTAGTACGGCGATGGCCATGCTCAATTTTTGGGACCATAGCAAGGTTTCTTTGTAGATAACGATGCCGAGCAATACGTTGAGGAGAGGGTTGATATAATACCCGAGGCTAGTATCGAGAACGTGTTGGTTGGTAACAGCCCAAATATAAGTGAACCAATTGACGCTAATAAGGGCGGCTGCCAGTAATAATAGGCCGAACTGTGAAAGATGTGTGCGCAAGTGTTGAATATCGATGCGCAGTTGTTGGCGGCCCATAGCAAGGATGATGAAGATCATCCAAACACCAGACCAGATGATGCGGTGCGATAATACTGAAAAGGATGAAACTTGGTTAAGTAGTGCCCAATAAAGGGGGAGCAAACCCCAGATTAAGCAGCACAGTAATGTAGTACTGAGCCCTTTTTTGTTTATATCATTCATAATACAACCTCCTCTTATTGATAGCATTATTATATCATGCTGATAGCTGATAGCTGATAGCTGATAGCTGATAGCTGATAGCTAATAGCTAATAGTGTGTAGATAAGGGTGAATTTGCTATTCAATGGTTAATCAAAATACATGTATGCGTTTAAGTTATTTTATATATGCGTTAGTTATAACTTAAAATTTGTTACTTATGATTAACTGTTATGTTCATTGACTTTGTGCATATTGTTACACTATATTGGACTTAGAACAACGAATATAGAGAATAGGTGTCACAAGACTTAATAGAGAAATCGGTACAAGCCGATGCGGTCCCGCCACTGTAAGGACGAGCCTGCTTTCATAGATGTCACTGGAGAAATCTGGGAAGGCGAAAGCGAGGTGATGAGCCCAAGCCAGGAGAACTGCCTATTTGATAATCACCGTTATGTACCTACGAGCGATAGGAAGGGGATTGGGGTATGCTGGTTTCAGTGTTTTTTGGTGTACCTTTCAATAAGAAACCTTACGTGTCACTTTTGGGTGGCACGTTTTTTGTTGCCCTTGAAAGTGGCTGTTTAGCGTATGAATCAGGCTTTATAATTATTGAATTAATGGACACAGATTTGAGGTTGATGTGATCCAAGTATAGGAAAGCTCGAGTGATTCATAGATATAACATTTCGCAGGTACGGTGCGCTGTTTCTCGGTATGGTTTCGAGTTGAAAAGGAGGCACATATATGTCTGACAAAAAGACTTCAAAGGACGCTGAACGCGATTTACTGGCGCCTGTATCCTTTGATGAGTTTGAGAAACCTACGTATGAACGATGGCAGGCTGAGGTTGAAAAGGCGTTAAAAGGTGGCGACTTCCACAAGAAGATGTTCACCAAAACCTATGAAGGTATTACGTTACAACCTATCTATACACCTGCATTGCATCAGGAAAAGATTCCTAAGGGCGTTTATCCTGGCGCTGGCGAGTTCCTACGTGGCACGAAAGCAAGCGGCTATATCAAAGATTCTTGGGGCGTATCTCAATATGTGGATGAGTCCTTACCGAAGGATGCCAATCATGCAAGTTTATACGAAATTGTAAAAGGCGGCACTATTCACAACATTCGTCTTGATGAGGCGACACGCCATGATCAAGATGTGCAAGTAGGCGCATCTGTTGGTGTAGGCGGCACATCCTTGGCTACGATGGCCGATTGCAGCCAATTAATTGAACGATTTAATCTTAAGGAAAATCCTTTATACATTGAAACTGGCGCATCTGCAGCAATTTTGCTCGGTATGTTGTCGG
>CATWLR010000234.1:0-2884 GCA_958351665.1 Veillonella infantium
GTATTATATCTATCCATTGTGAAAGTTTAGTAAAACCGCCGATTTCAACACTATTTCGACTTAGGCCAGCGTAGATATATCAAATCAGTAATTTTACTAGACTTTTACAATAAAAAAAGCCCCTCAGAACAACTGTCGTTGCTCAAAGGGGCGTTATATTCATAACACGGTACCACCCTAATTGGGACTCGTTGCGGGTATAACGGAACCACCGTCGATGACTACTGCTGTATTCGCCACCAAAGCTCACGGGAGAGTGTCAGCGTACAACCTCTATTGCCTCGCACCAACCGGCAACTCTCTGAAAGCAGGATCTGTAAACCTTTATACCCATTCATAGCTCGTATTTAAGATATAAAGGTATTGTACTGTATTCTATAGACTTATGTCAATTAAAATAAGATAAATATGATACATTATCTTTAGTAACTAGCACAATCAATCTTAAAAGCTTATCCACTCTAAAGCCTCAAAATTATTTAGAATTCGTTTATCCATTTTTACCACTTGATTAGTAAGCTCTATTCGATTATTAACAAATGAAATATCTGTATACCATTCCTTTAAACTAGCATACACTTCATTCTCTAGATCAATAATGATAGTTTCTATGGGATCCCAGGTTTTGCATCTTACAGACTCCACCATAATCATACTACTACCTATAAAAGTAACATCCCTACCATAAATCCAAAATGGCAATGCTTTCCCCTTTATAGTAATGGAATATATAGCATCGCCATGAGGCGGTTCCGTTTCATATTGCGCTTTTATATTGTACTTTTCCATTATCTCATTGCTAGCATTTTCTATATATGGCAACGTTGAAATCTTATAATTATCTGCGTTCATATAAGCTCCGTTATTTTTAATATCAAGCACGCCAAAGAGGACTGTATATCGCTATTTGTGTAAAGAGTATTTTGCTATACTTATTACGAAGAGAGTCCGTTGACGTGAGTTAGGTTCATCTCCGCGAGGAGGTGATACTATGACAAATCATGAAGTTACCTATGTAATTATCATAGTTCTGTTATCAGTAGTCACTATCATTGCACTAGTTAAGTAGTACAACGATAAACGCCTAACGTATAGAGGAGTGCAGTCCTCTAACACGTTAGGCGTCATCATAATTTTGTTCAGTTTTAGATGAGCCTAACGCCCTAATCACGTTAATGGGCTCTCTTTATATGTATATTATAAGCTAATCAGGCTTAAAAAGATAGTACAGCAATAAACTTAATTAGTACCTACACTGTTAATCATTTCTCTAGCCCGCTCAACAGAAACTGGCTCATTAAATAAGAACACATGGCTCTGCCCCAAATGTTCCCAAGATGCTAAGTAAACAGCGTCATCTACCATTCGATAGGTTATCGTCATCCCATTTATAATCTCTGTTTTCTGAGGTACATAATCCTTATAGTCACCTGCGATATTACCTGATACGATAGATACTCGGTATTTGATATACTGCGGCATATCATCTACACGATCAAAATATGTTCCTTTTAAAAGCTCATGATAGGCATACACAACTTGTAATACATCATGATCCACAATAGATACATGTACGGGACGTAATCCCTCTAAACCACTTGGCAACTGCGGTTTAAAGTTCAAATGTTGCTTAGCCTCATATACAGTATCAAACACCTCTAGCGATTGACCTTTACGAGTGCTTCTATAATCCTTATCAGTTATAGTACAACTACCAAGTCTGTCAGGACATGGAAACTCATTTCTGTCACCATAGGGCTGGTCATAAATAGAATTACCATTAAGACGAAACCGCATCAAGTCATCTGCGGAAACAATATTGATGGAGCCTATAAAAGCTAGCGTAGCTAACGCACATACAACCTTTTTCATAACTATCCCCTTACAGTACTATTTTTCAACCTTCTTATCCGCTACTAGTTGCGTAGTTTCTGGTTGTACTAAGTCAAACATTCCATGCATCATCTTATCCGGTAAGCCATAATTCATAACATTATTTTCTACACGACTATAAATAGCACTTCCAAGAGCATCACGAATGTCCTCAAATAGTTTTTTGTCTTTTAACAACATCTTAAAGAATTCTTCATTAGATTTAAATCGCTTAACAGCAATTCCCATAAACTCTTGATCAAATAATATTTTAAAGGTTTTATATCCGTTGTTATTGATATAGTCACGCCATTTAGGATCTTTTGCAATATCTTGTTCTATTTGTAATATCACTTTATCCATTTCAGTGAATTCAGTGCCATAACGTTTATTAAAGTCCTCAATAATCTCGTTAATCGTAGTAATCAAGCTATTTTTACGACCTACTTTGCCGGTAATAGGTTGTAACCCAGTTTCTTCTGGAGCCAAATCAATTGACCCATGGGAGCCTTTTTCCAAACGATAGTATTCAAGCATTATCTTATCATCTAAATCGACATGATCCTGATGTTCTTTTGGCAATTGGATAGCAAGGAATTTAGCATAGACACTGAAGGTATGAAGCTCTTTATCAAACAATCTACATACCTGTGTAATAAAAGAATATAAACGATTGAAATGTTGTAGAGTCCCTTTAAAAATATCTCGATCAGCTTCCTCTAAGGATTCAAAGCGTTTGATAGCTGGCATAATATACGATTGAAGCTTCCCTAAATCTCCCATCGTTTGATTTTGGCTTTGATAGAATAATTCTCCAAATCGTTCTATATCATGTACATCATAAACATTGAACTTATCTAACGTTGACTTAACATCATATAACGTATTAGGATCGGTTTCTTTATCTAACTTAGTTTCTTGATAGAATGGTGCGAAAGAGCTCAAAATATCATCTTCACTATTAACAAAGTCTAATACAAATGTATCTTGTTTGCCTTTCATAGTTCTATTA
>CATWLR010000235.1:0-2884 GCA_958351665.1 Veillonella infantium
ATAATATTCATATTATTCGACCTACTATAGGATACGATACCGTTTAGCAGATTGTTTTTTTATAAAATACCCTTCCCAGAATTGAGGATGAAGCATAACAAGAATTGTAAATAATTCCAAACGACCTAATAACATGTCTGCCATTGCTACGCATTTAGCACTATCAGACATACTACCAAAGGCATCTGTAGGCCCAAAACCACCAAATCCAATGCCTACATTACTAAGAAAAGCTGTTATAATTTGCATCGCATCATAAGTAGACATTCCAGAACAAGTCATAAGGAAAACAGATATAACGTAAATCATTAAATATAAAAATAAAAATTGCTGTGACATCTGTATCCATTTAGTAGGCATCGGTTTACCATTAATGCGCACGACTTGTACCATCTCAGGATGAATTGATTTTCTTAAATAAATAATGCTGCTCTTAATTAGAATAATGAGGCGAATAATTTTTACGCCCCCTGTTGTAGAACCACTACAACCACCAAAAAATGATGAAATAAATAACATCATCTGTGCAGCGGCTGGCCATAAATCATAATCGCTTACAGCAAATCCACTACCAGTTTGAATCGATACATAATTAAAGGAAACATCTCTAAAGATTTGAATTGGATCATTAATATTTGATTGTACTGCCATCGAAATTGATATGATAGCAATTCCAATAAAAATAACTAGCCAATACATACGTGTTTCAAAATCATCAATCAAAACACGAAGGCCTCTTTGCAGTGCATTATAATATACTGCAAAATTACCACCAGCAAGTATCATGAAAAATATAAATACAAAACAGATATAGTTGCTTTGTTCATAAATAAATGTACCTGCAGATGTAGGTGCAAAACCACCTGTAGCAATAATGGAAAATGCATAATTTAATGCATCAAAAGGCTCTATACCACCAGCCCATAGCATAACGAAACAAATAGCGGTAAAAGCAACATATAAACGCCAAAGTTTACTGGCCATTGATTGAATACGAGGCATAACAACACCAGGTTTTGGTACCGATGCTTCTGCATTAAACATATGAGCTGCATCTGCACCTAAGTTCTTTAAGAACGATAAAATAAGGACAATAATCCCCATCCCACCAATCCAGTGCATTAATCCACGCCATAAAACATATGTCTTAGGTAAATCATCTACGCTATTAATAATTGTAGCACCAGTTGCTGTAATCCCTGATGTAGCTTCAAATAGAGCATCAAATACATTGGTTAATATACCACTAAGAATAAATGGTAAGGAACCTAAGATAATTGTTAATATCCATGTAGATGATACAACTAAAAACCCATCACGAAGACTAAAGCTTTGAGTTTCGTGACCATAATAAGATAAAAGTCCACCTAAGCCAAATGAAATACCAGTAGTAACCAAAAACGACCAATATGCAGTTTCAAATACAATACCATATATAAAAGGAATTAATGTAAAAATCCCAAAGATATATAATAATCGCCCCACTAAGGACATGACAATTTGAATGCGCATAGTCCCTCCATACTAGGTAAGATATTTAAGTAATTTACTTACAGATTCAGGTAACGCAAATAGAACAATGTGATCTCCATCTAAGATTTCAGTATTACCACGTGGTACGATGGCTTCATCTCCACGTAAAATTACACCAACTAACGCCTTCCCTGGTAAACGGATGTCCTTTAATTGTTTACCAGCCACAGGTGATTCACTTGTAATGGCAACCTCTATAGATTCCGCTTTTCCACCTTCAAAGGTCGAAATAGATAAAACACCTTCTCCACTACGCACGAAACGTAAAATTTGACTCGCTGTAAATAAACGTGGCGAGAATACCACATCAATCCCCACTTGTTCCATAAGCATAATGTATTCAGGTCGACCTACGCGCACAACTGTCTTTGGTATGCCCATATGCTTGCCTACAAGAGCAACGAGCAAGTTGAGCTTATCATCATCTGTAACAGCAATTATAACATCACTATCTGCAATTTCTTCTGCTTCTAAAAGGTCAAAGTCTGTAGCATCTCCATTGATAACCATAGACTTATCTACAAGATTAGCAAGTTTTTCACAGCGGTTAAAATCTTTTTCAATAACCTTAACAGAGAATCCAGCTTGTTCTAAAAGAACTGTTAGATTTCTACCTAATAGACCAGCCCCAATGATAACAGCCCGTTTATAAAATGTACTGTGATTATGGAACCAAAGATTTTCTACTTCTTCAACAGACTCTTTTAAGCCTAAGAAGAATACACTGTCATCAACTTGTAGAATACTTTCACCATGGGGAATAATCATTTCACCATAACGTAAAACCCCTACTAGTAAAACACCTTCAGGGAATTTAATTTCTTTTAAAGGTTGACCTATTAATGGAATATCATCTGTAATCTTAAATTCCATAAGGCGTACAGTACCTTGGCCAAAATCTTCTACATCAATAGCTGATGGAGTCTCTAGAATTTGTAAAAGCTCTTGAGCCGTAACCATTTCAGGATTGATAAATAAATCGACCCCTAATTTAGCACGCATCTCATCATCCATATGTTCTGCTACGGTATTATCTCGCACACGAGCAATCGTTGTAGGAACACCTGTAATTTTAGCTACAGAACAAGATAACATATTTACTTCATCAGAATCGGTAACAGCAATAAACATTCCTACATCATCCATACCGATTTCGTTGAGCAATTGTATATCACTGCCATTTCCTTGAACAAGGCTAACATCTAGTGTATTTTCAAGATTTTGTATACGTTCTGGAGAACGATCAATTACATATACATCATGATTATCTTGTATCAAGCGTTGTGCTAAGGAATAGCCAACCTTACCAGCACCTACAATGACTATTTTCATTGACTTTATTCCTCATCTT
>CATWLR010000236.1:0-2877 GCA_958351665.1 Veillonella infantium
TAGATTATCTATTAGTTATAGGAATATTACTTAGTATCTTACTCTTTCTTTTAGTTGGAGTCTTTTACTATAGTAAATCTAACCTTTTAAAGGGACTCAATATTTGGTTCTTAATAATACTTAGCGCTCTTTTGAGTTATTTATTATATCCTTTATATGAATTGACAGATTATAGAGAAGAATTTACGTCAATCGTTATAATCGCTGCGATAATCATTAAAATAATTATCAACTTATCTATATTTATGATAGCGGATAGAATAACAACAAAATGGATTGCTAAATTATTATTAATTATATGGGTTGTTCTTGTTGAATGCTTGTATACGCCTATTCATTTATCATACCTTGTTTTCCTTTGTGTATCAGGTGGAATTGTTTTAATAGAACATTTAAGGGAGAGAAGAAAGTCTATTTAGTTTAGATTCGCAATTACTCTTATAGCGCTCATTTTCGAAATATGATATACTATTCTAACGCGCATAATTCGTGCGCGATAGGAGGAAACACATTTAGATGTTAGAAAAATTTGAACAATTAATGATTAGCGAACCTGTTCTAAGAGCGTTAAACGATATGGGCTTTGAAGAGCCTACGCCAATTCAACAGGAAGCTATCCCAGTTGCCATGAGCGGTAAAGACATGATTGGTCAAGCTCAAACAGGTACTGGTAAGACAGCAGCATTTGGCTTGCCTGTATTGGAACGCGTAGACGGGAATGAGCGTCACGTTCAAGTAGTTATTTTATCCCCTACACGAGAATTAGCTATCCAAGTAGCTGAAGAGCTTAACAAAATGGCTCAATACACGAATATCACAGCACTACCTATCTATGGTGGTCAAGATATTAATCGTCAGTTCCGTGCCTTGAAAAAGAATCCACAAATCATCGTTGCCACTCCAGGCCGATTGATGGACCATATGGATCGTGGTTCTATCCACTTTGACCATGTGAAAGTTGTGGTATTGGACGAAGCCGACGAAATGTTAAACATGGGCTTTGTTGATGATATCAATAAAATCTTGGGTGCTATCCCAGAAGACCATCAAACATTGTTGTTCTCCGCAACTATGCCTAAAGCTATCCAACAATTAGCCGAAACATATTTGACAGAGCCAACATTGATTCGTATGAAACCGACTCAAGTTACGATGGACTTAATTGAACAATATTATATCGAAGTGCAAGACCGTCAAAAATTCGATGTTCTTTGCCGCTTGTTCGATATTCAAACACCTGAACTTGCTATTATCTTCACACGTACAAAACGTCGTGTTGATGAAGTAACTGAAGGTCTTAAGAAACGTGGTTACATGGCGGAAGGCATCCATGGCGATTTGTCTCAACAAAAACGGGACAGCGTAATTCGTCAATTCCGCGAAGGTACCATCGATATTCTCGTGGCTACTGATGTGGCAGCTCGTGGTCTTGATATTTCTGGCGTATCTCACGTATATAACTACGATATGCCTCAAGATCCTGAAAGCTACACACACCGCGTAGGTCGTACAGGCCGTGCTGGTAAAGCTGGTCAAGCTTTCACGTTCGTTATCCCTCGTGAAATGGAGCATTTACATGCTATCGAGCGTTTAACAAAACGTAAAATTGCACGCCGCCGTGCACCTTCCTTAGGTGAAGTTCTTGAAGGTCAACAACGTTTGGCAATTGAAAGCCTCGTTGAAATGACAGATAATTTAGAAGCATTAGCGCCATTCAAATCTAGTGCAGAGGAATTGTTGAATGATACAGATTCCGTAACACTTTTGGCAGCAGCTCTTAAATTGTTAACAAAAGAACCAGATACAACTCCTGTAAATATTACAGAAGAAAAACCATTGCGTGTACGCCGTCGCCGCGAAGGTGGTCGTAGTGACCGTCGCCGTGGTGATCGTCGTAGAGATGGTGATCGCCGCCGTGACGGAGATCGTCGTCGCGATGACCGTCCACGTCGCAACCGCGATGATCGTAGAAGTGATCGTCGTGATGACCGTCGCAGAGATGATCGTAGATCTGATCGTCCACGTGGTGATAGAAAACCTCGTCATCAAGGTGAAGGTTTCAAACCTTACTTTAAAGACTAATAGAATGTGGATTGCTTACGAGCAATCCACATTTTTTATTACTTAATAGTTAATACTATCTATCTTGATAAGTGTTGAGAATTCTGATATAATAGATAATAATTATTTCTTGTGAATGGCCGATAATGGTCGATGCCTTATAGATTTCCAAGTGGAGAAAGGTAGAGTAGAGTATTATGGATATCGCACAAATTCTGCGTAGCCAAGGGTTTAAAGTGACCCCACAACGTATTGCGATTTATGATGCATTGCGTGGTCATCATGATCATCCAACAGCAGAAATGTTGTATCATACGTTGCGTCCAGAACATCCAAGCATGAGCTTGGCAACTGTGTACAAGACAATGGAGATTTTTGAAAAAATCGGTCTTGTAAAAATTTTAGAAGTTGGTGATGAGCGTGCTCATTACGATTGGGACACACAAGCTCATTCCCATATCCGTTGCATCCGTTGCAACAAGGTAGAGGATATGATGGGCATTGATTTACAAGCTATCAAAACAATTGCTGATCAAGGTAGCGAGTATCAAATCACAGGTCAACATATTACCTTTGAAGGTGTATGCCCTGAGTGTGCTAAAAAAGAAAGCCATTAATTCATAACCCCTGTCGCGAAGGGCTCCTTCACGGTAGGGGTTATATTAGTTATATATGTCTTATATTCATTAAGCTTTGGAAATAGATGTAAGCGCAATAGAATAGATATTAGAATTAAGTATATTAGAATTTTAGAATTATATAAATAAAAAAGGAGTATTATGTTTGTCATCGGCAGTCATTTATCAATTAGCAAAG
>CATWLR010000237.1:0-2874 GCA_958351665.1 Veillonella infantium
ATATAACCTTTTGTACCAATACTGATAATAGGTACAACTTTAGTCGTATACTCTGTGCTTAAGTTATTTTGTTTCAATAGTTTATTTAAGAAAGAGTCAATTTGAGGACCGAATTTATTGATAACAATACCGATACCACCAATTTTAGCTGCACCACCAAGAATACTGCTAAGGCCGCCAGCTTGAGTAGTCAAGATGCCACCGAATGCAGTTGTAGTTAAACAAATCCCTAGAACAGCTGTAATAATCTTCTTTTTCATAATAAGCCTCCTATAGATACTTATATTTTAACAAATTCTATACATAGATTCTAGTGAAAGTATAAGAACTTACACATAAAGATACTAGCATTGTATAAAAGTCCGATGAACAATCAATGAATTTTACACAACTTAATTTAATGCTACTATCACAAAAGATTATTGTCAATACTTACTATTCTTCACAATCTATAAGTACAAAAATTCTTTTTATACATATAAAATCAGCTAAATGTAAAATAATCTTAGTCTATATAATTAGCAGATACGAGGGACTTGATCTTCACCTAACAAATCAATTAAACGGACACCACCAATTGCGGTTTGCAATCCAACCTTGCCAATATTTTTATCTAATGTTTTACCGATTAATACGGCTTCTTTACCTTCTTCAAAGCCACGAAGAATGGATAAAACTTCATCAGTAACCGATGGGTCTACCACAAGCACCACCTTACCTTCATTGGCTAAATATAAAGGATCATATCCTAAAATATCACAAACAGATTGCACTTCAGCATGAACCGGTATAGCTGCTTCGTCTACCTTAATACCAACTTGACTTTGGTCTGCAATTTCTTTTAAAACAGTACCTAAACCACCACGTGTTGGATCTCGCAATAGAGCCACTTGAGGCCCCACTTTATCAAGTACAGCATGAGCCATATTGTTTAAAGGGGCACAATCAGTTTTTAAAGAATCAGATAGGTCTAATCCAAACCGTTGTCCCATAACAGCAATAGAATGATCCCCTATAGCACCAGATAAGATAACATCCATTCCCGGCTTTACACGATGCGGACCAATATCTATCCCTGTTGGAATCATACCAATCCCCGCAGTATTTATGTAGATTTTGTCTACCTCACCCTTTTTGACAACCTTAGTGTCTCCTGTAACAATTTGTACATTTGCAGTTTTTGCCATATCTGACATAGTATGAAGGATTTCATCTAACTCATTAAAGGCAAGGCCTTCTTCTAAAATGAGCCCACAACTTAAGTATTGTGGAATAGCACCATTCATAGCTAAATCATTCACTGTACCACATACAGCTAATTTACCAATATTTCCGCCAGGGAAAAATGCTGGTTGTACTACATAGGAATCTGTAGAGAACGCCATACGTCCTGCTGTAACGGGAAATTGAGCACCATCGTGTAAAGGAGCTAGTAAATCATTTGTAAAATATTTCAAAATAAAACGCTCGGTCAACTCATGACTAAATCGACCACCGTTTCCATGGACTAAGCGAACTCGCTCCATATTAATCCTCCCACGTCGATCCACCACTGGAATAACCATATTTATACCATGCAGCACAACTACCTTCTACAGATACCATGCAGGCACCAACTGGATGGTCAGCAGTACAACTTTTACCAAACAATGGACATTCACTCGGTTTAATAAGACCTTGCAATACACGGCCACATTGACAACCCTTCGGATCAAGAGAAGGTCGTTCAAGATGGATAGGTAATGCACGTTCTACATCATAGGCTGCATATTCATCCTTTAATCTTAAACCAGAATTTGGAATGACACCTATACCACGCCACGCATCATCACATACATCATATACCTCTTTGATCATCGCTTGCGCTACGGGATTACCCTTCTGCATAACTACAGAATGATATGTATTGCCTACTATAAAATTACTAGTTTTTCGTTGCTCTAAAATATTTGCTATAGCAGATAAAATTTCAAGTCCATCAAAACCAGCAATACATGATGGTATGTGATACTCTTTAGGTAAGAATTGATATGGTTCTTCTCCGATAATAACACTCACATGACCCGGCAAAATAAAACCATCAATATGACCTTCTTGTTTATCTAATAAAGCTCGCAATGCAGGAGGCACTAATTTATGAGATACAAGGAAGAAAACGTTCTTCAAGCCTGCTGCACGAACTGCTTTTACAGTTGCACAAATAACGGCAATAGTCGTTTCAAAACCTATGGCTAAAAATACGATTTTCTTTTCCGGATATTTCTTACTAAGTTCTACTACCTCTAAAGGCGTATAAATTACATGGATATGCGCACCCTTTGTTTGAGCTTCACTAAGACTACTATAACTACCTGGCACCTTTAACATATCCCCAAAGGTTGCAATAATAACATCATCACGTTCAGCATAAGCCAAAGCCTTATCCATATACGTTTGATCCGTTACACATACAGGACATCCTGGTCCACTAACAAGTTCAATGCCACTTGGCAATAACTGACGAAGACCTTCACGGAAAATCGATACAGTATGTGTACCACAAACCTCCATAAGTCTCACGGTTTCCCCTGGCTTATGAAGAGTATTGATACGTTTTAACAATGCATCAGCACTGTTCTGCTTTTCCTGCAAAGTAAGCTTCTTCAAGTTCTTCTAGCTCCTTAAAGGCCTCTAATGTTTTTTGTGCCTCTTCTTCATCAACAATTTGTACAGCAAAACCTGCATGGACTAACAACCAGTCCCCTACCTTTGCTTCTGGTACGAGGAGTAAGCTGCAGTCACGGGTAGCACCTGTTAATTCTACAGTGCCAATAACATCATTCACAGCTATTAACTGTGCTGGTACAGCTAAGCACATATTATCTCCTTATATAT
>CATWLR010000238.1:0-2869 GCA_958351665.1 Veillonella infantium
TTCTCTCAAGGCAATCTCTTTTTTTATGACTTCATTTTCAGCTTTAATATAAGCAATTTCAGCTCGTAAGCGAACTAGCTCCTCATATTCACTTTCTTTGAGTTCTCGAGGTGAGATAGTCTTAGGTACTTTCATTTTACAATCCTTTGGTGGTCGTCCTTTAGGTTTATTCATAAGACCATTGTATCCCAAAGTTTTGTATTTATGAACCCATTGATACAGTTGTCCAGAGTTAATACCCGCTACAATAGCTACTGCTCTTAAACCTTGACCAGAAAGAACTTGGCATACTAACTCATATTTTTCTTCCGGAGACCAATAATTCTTAGTCCCTTGACATTTATTAATGTCCGAACCATGACGTTGTTCTAATTTAACCCAGTCCCTTATTTGTTTATGAAATGTATCTGTCCTTACACCGTCAGGTGTCTCGGGCCATTCACCTTGATAGAATAATTCAATTGCTTTTCTTTTAAATTCATAACTATATCTCATGAAAATACCCCCTTTACTGGTTGTCCAGTAAAGGGGGTACATATCAACGTCATCGCTTTTTATTTCATATAAAGCTACTAATATTTGTATATTACAAATCTAGAAATACGCGCATTACCAATAGCTAATTATATTCGTACTAGCCACTACAAGAGATTAGTTAATAGACTCTTCCGCTTTTACTAGTTCAACAGATTCGCCCGTATTAGTAGCATCTAGAATTTCAATTAAGTTATTTACGATATTCGCTGCACCATCAACATGCCATTCACGAGCGCGCTCAGACATCTGTTGAAGTCGTGGTGAATTGATAAGAAGGGCTGTCACAACATCTTCTAAGTTATGAATATCACGAGCCCAACGAGCACAACCTCGTTGTTCTAATAGCTCTGCATTAGCCTCTTCTTGACCTGGGATAGCATTAAAGAACACCATAGGTAAACCAATTGTAACAGCCTCCATACAGGTTAATGCACCAGGCTTTGTTACCAGCAAGGAAGAGGATTTCATAAGCTCCGAAATATTCGTAGTATATCCATACACAATAGTCTTAGTACGCATAGATTCACTAAGGGTAACTAAGGATTCATACAAAGACGTATTTTGACCGGCTACAACAGTAATTTCATCAATGCCATTAACTTCATCTAAGTGTTTTAATGCCGTTTCTAGAGAACCCAATCCAAGGCCCCCACCCATAACGAGCACTTTTATGGGTTCCTCTAAGCTATATTCTTCAATAGCATCTCGGAAGAAGGCACGACGCACTGGAATCCCTGATACATGGATACGTGAAGCATCGATACCAGACGATACCATTTCATCTACCATCGATTCAGTAGCTACATAGTATGTATCAATTTGTGGATATAGCCAAAATTGATGACTACTAAAGTCCGTCATGATAGCCACTAATGGTACATCGATATGCCCTTGACGTTTTAAGATAGACGCTGCACCACATGGGAATGGATGAGTAAATACCATCACATCTGGTTCTTCTTGTTGCACCAGCTTAAGCATGCGGCTTTTCAATAGGTATGATAATGCAGTTTGCAAAATCGTACCTCGTTTTTCCCCTTTTGATACGCGATAAATCATATCATATAGCATAGGAAATACGTCAATCATCTTGATATATGTGCCCTTGATCAAATGCTCTACAGACATGGTTTCTGTATCAAGAAAGTCTACATGCGTTATGGAAGCTTGTGGCTCTTTCTCTTTCCAATATTCTTCTATGGCTCTGGCGGCCTGCATATGTCCGGTCCCAATAGAAGCGGACACGATGAGAACCTTCCGTGATCTTTCGTTATTCATAGTACACCCTTTCTCTGTGCATTATACCATAAATAGACGAAAAAAAGAGACCTCGAAAGGTCTCTTTCCAATCCATTAAAGATTATTTTTTGCGTTTTTTAGCTTTTGCAGCGTTAACTTGTTCTTTCAAACCTTTACCAGCTTTGAATGCAGGGGATTTGGAAGCTGCGATTGTGATAGTTTTACCGTTTTGTGGGTTACGGCCTTCACGAGCTGCGCGTTCACGAACTTCGAATGTACCGAAGCCGATAACTTGTACTTTACCGCCAGCAGCTAATTCTTCAGCAACTGTGTCAAATACAGCTTTTACCGCTTTTTCAGCGTCTTTTTTAGTTAATTCAGTTTTTTGTGCAACACTTGCGATTAATTCTGTTTTATTCATGACAGAACCTCCTTAAAAATACTATACCTAAGAAGCATGCAAACCTCTAGGCTACTTTTCCTGCACTTTAGCCTCCTCCCAAAAAGCATCCAGCTCAGCTAATGAAAAGTCTTCCCATGAGCGATCGCTTTGGTTAACACAAGCTTCTACATGTAAAAAACGCTGTCGGAACTTTGTGTTTGTGCGATTTAGTGCATTTTCACCGCTTATTTTATACCATCTTAATAGATTAATCAAGGAAAAAAGCACATCTCCCGCTTCTTTTTCCATATTTTCTCTATCTTTTTGGGCAATAGCCTCCTTAAATTCATCCACTTCTTCCGAAACTTTCGCCCAAACCGGATCGAGCTCATCCCAGTCAAAACCTAGCTTTGCAGCCTTTTCTTGCAACTTATAAGCGGCCACTAAAGCAGGTAAACTTTTAGATACACCATCTAATACAGATTTTTGTATATTTTTCTTTTCTTGTGCCTTTAATTCATCCCAACTGTATGATTTTTCATTATTTTCAGGGTCAAAAACATGGGGATGACGGCGAATCATCTTCTGAGTCACATCATTAATTACATCTTCTAATGTAAACTGACCAGCTTCTTCAGCTAATTGACTGTGAAAGACAACTTGTAATAATACATCACCTAGTTCTTCACGAAGATTATCCATATCTTTATT
>CATWLR010000239.1:0-2864 GCA_958351665.1 Veillonella infantium
TTTAAAGTAATTGAGCGGTGCTGATGGCCTTTATTAAGTTGGAGCTATGTTGGCACGATTAGGTGTACCTGGTGGTTATGAAATTTTAGGTACTATGGCCGCATATGCAGAAATGATAGGTGGTGTACTTATAGTAATTGGTCTATTTACACGAATTGGATCTTTGTTACTCATAGGTACATTAGCAATAGCAACGACATTAAATCTTAGTGGTAGTTTCTTTAGCTGGGATTATCCATCTCAAATGGGCTTCGGTGCTCTTATGTTGTTCTTCGCTGGCGCAGGTCGCTATAGCCTTGATAAAGCTTTATTTAAATAATAATTAGGATAATAGACTCATCGTTTGATGGGTCTTTTATTTGTATAGCGAGGTTATTATGAATACAAAAACAGTTCCGTTTACAGCTGAACAATTGGAAAATATTATTGCCCAATACCCAACACCATTTCATATTTATGATGAAGAAGGTATCATTGAAAATATGAAAGCATTCATTAATGCATTTTCTTGGAATAAAGGGTTCAAACAATATTTTGCTGTAAAAGCAACGCCTAATCCATATATTATGCGTGTATTACAAAAGCTTGGTGTAGGTGCCGATTGTTCTTCCTTAGCAGAGTTAATGCTATGTGAAAAAGTGGGCATTACAGGTCATGATATTATGTTCACATCTAATGACACACCATATGTGGAATATAAAAAAGCACTTGAATTAGGTGCTATTATCAATCTTGACGATATTACTCATATTGAATATTTGGAAAAAAATCATGGTTCTTTGCCTGATACATTCTGCGTTCGTTATAACCCAGGCTCCTTAAAAGAAGGGGGCAATACAATTATCGGCCTTCCTGAAGAAGCTAAATATGGTATGACACGTGAACAGATTCTTGAAGCTTATAAACAGTTGCAAGCTAAAGGTGTAAAACATTTTGGTATCCATACAATGGTTGTATCTAACGAGCTTGATATTGATGGCTTAGTTGGCACTGCTGAACTTTGCTTCAATCTAGCAGTAGATATTAAAAATGAACTAGGCATCAATGTTGAGTTTATCGATCTTGGTGGCGGTGTAGGTGTTGCTTATAAACCAGAACAAACACCAGTAGATTTCAATGCACTTAGTAAAGGTGTAGAAGAGGCCTATAATAGAATTCTAGTAGCTAATGGCCTTGGTGATGTAGCATTGGCTTATGAATGTGGCCGTATGGTTACAGGTCCATTTGGTTACTTAGTTTCTACAGCAATTCACAAAAAGGATATTTATCGTCACTACATCGGTTTAGATTCCTGTATGGCAAACCTTATGCGTCCAGCATTATATGGTTCTTACCACCATATTACTGTAATGGGTAAAGAAAATGCACCTAAGGATCACGTGTACGATGTAACTGGTTCTTTATGTGAAAACAATGATAAATTTGCTATTCAACGTGAGTTGCCAAAAATCGATATTGGTGATCGTATCATCATTCATGATGCTGGTGCGCATGGTCACTCCATGGGATTCAACTATAATGGTAAATTGCGCTCTGCTGAGTTGTTATTACATAAAGACGGTTCTGTTACACAAATTCGTCGTGCTGAAACATATGATGATTTGTTTGGCACCCTCGATTTCTCCAACCTATAATTTAATATTGAGAATCGAATAGGATGAGAATGAATATTATTAAAAGCCTATCAATATATGTAATATATGATATTCTTTTAATTCCTGTATATTTTAGTAGGAATATCTTGCTATCATTTAGATAAGAATGTATAATGATTATAGATTGTTATGCACATACTTGCTAAGTTGGCGAGAATTACGGCGGTATTCACGTTAGTGCGTACCGCCTTTTTATATGTGTCAGTATATACGTTTTACATATAACGATTGTATACCTCGATATAGGGGATACATAATAAAAAGGAGTGAACATTTTGGCTGAATTACTTCAGATAAAAGATTTAAAGGTATCCGTTGAAGGTAAACAAATCTTAAAAGGTATCAACTTAACAATTAATAAAGGTGAAATCCATGTTGTAATGGGGACAAATGGTGCAGGTAAATCTACACTTGCCAATGCTATTATGGGTAACACTACATATACTGTAGATAGCGGATCTATTGTTTTTGATGGTAAAGATATTACGGAAGATGCAGTAAATGATCGTGCGAAAGCAGGTATCTTTATGTCCTTCCAAAATCCAATTTCTATTCCTGGCATTACAGTAGAAAACTTCATCCGTACTGCGAAATCTACAATTACTGGTGAAAATGTACGTGCTTTATCTTTCAAAAAAGAATTGAAAGAAAAAATGGATGAATTATCCTTCGATGTATCTTATGCACAACGTTATGTAAATGAAGGGTTCTCCGGTGGTGAACGCAAGAAAAATGAAATTCTTCAAATGTCTATTTTAAATCCTAAATTGGCTATTCTTGATGAAACAGACTCCGGCCTTGACGTAGATGCGGTTCGTATCGTATCTGAAGGTGTACAACGTTTCCACAACGAAGAAAATGCTGTATTGATCATCACTCACCACAACCAAATCTTGCAAAAATTAAAACCTGATTTCGTTCATATATTGATCAATGGTAAGATCGTTAAAACTGGTGATGCTTCTCTTGTACGTGAAATCGAAGAAAAAGGTTACGACGCATACAAAGCATTAGCATAGGAGGCACAATGGAAGAAAGAAAGAAAACCCAAGTCGCGGATATGGACCGTGGTGTCTACGATATTAAGAATGACTTTGAATATTCTTATATTTCTGTTGCCGGTTTAACAGAAGATTTTATCCGTGAAATTTGGTATAATAAAAATGAACCTGAATGGATGCTTGACTTCCGTTTGAAATCTTTAGAAAT
>CATWLR010000240.1:0-2851 GCA_958351665.1 Veillonella infantium
TAATGAATGGTATTAAACGTGGTCTATTCTCCAACGAAGCCGGTGAAGGTTCTGTGCCTAATGCAGCGGCTACTGCGGCTGTTAGCCATCCTGTTGAACAAGGTCTTGTACAAGCATTCGGTGTATTCCTTGATACATTTATCATTTGTACTGCTTCAGCATTCATTGTACTCATGGTTGGCGACTATAGCACAACAGGTTTAACTGGTGTTGCGCTAGTACAACATAACCTCGAACAACAACTTGGTTCTTGGGCACCAACAGCGGTAGCAATCTTTATCGTAATGTTCTCCTTCAGTTCCTTAATTGGTAACTATTACTATGGTGAAATTAATATTAGCCACTTAACAGAAAAGAGATTCTATCTTCATTTATTCCGTATCGGTGTAATCATCATGACATTTGTAGGCTCCATCGCCTCTCTTGATCTAGTATGGAATTTAGCCGATTTATTCATGGCCTTCTTAGTATTAACTAATATAAGTTCCATCGTACGTATGGGACGTACTGCAGGTCTTGCTCTTGATGACTATATCAAACAACGCAAAGCAGGCATCGAAACACCTGTATTTAACCGTTCTGTTCTTAATCATACATACGGTATCGTATGGTGGGGTGACGGTCAAACTACAGACTCTTCTGTACCTCCTACTCCAGTGGAAGATACAATGGAAAAATAAAATATATTCTCTTATGAGACCGGTGAAAGTATCTTTCATCGGTCTCTTTTTATTTTTTGTAAAAGTATCCATTTATACTGTAAAAACTACGATTTACCTCTAACTCCAGGAGTGACTATAATCACAGTAAATATCTATATTCTATACACTTTTCAAGCATTAAAAACTATAGAATATAGTTATAAAATTATAAAGGGTATTATGTATACAACGTCGAATACTACAGTATGTCTAAAATTAGCAAAACTTAATTTACTCTTATATACAGGAGGTTATTATGAGTGGTTATAATCCTTATGAAAACATGTTAAATACGTTAGACGTAGCCGCAGAAAAACTTGGTTATACTCGTAGCGAATACGAAGTATTGCGTCATCCAGAACGCGAATTAAAGGTAGCAGTACCTCTTCAACTAGACAATGGTGAAGTTCGCGTATACGAAGGCTATCGTTGCCAACACTCCACATTACGCGGCAGTGCTAAAGGTGGTCTTCGCTTCCATCCAGATTCCGATGAAAATGAAGTTCGTGCATTAGCAGCTTGGATGACTATTAAAAACGCGATTGCTAACATCCCTTACGGTGGTGGTAAAGGCGGTATCAAAGTTGATCCTAAAACATTGAACCCTCGCGAATTAGAACGCTTGACTCGTAACTTTGTACGTCGTATTGCTCCTATCATCGGCGTAAATACTGACGTGCCTGCACCAGACGTAAATACAAACGCCCAAATCATGAGCTGGATTGCTGACGAATACAGCACATTAAAAGGCGAATGGAGCCCTGGTATCGTTACTGGTAAACCTATTGAAGTAGGCGGTTCCTTAGGTCGTAATGAAGCGACTGGTCGCGGCTGTCTCATCGCATTACAAAGTTACTTAGCTAAGAAAAACTTAGACATCAAAAATCTTACTGTAGCAGTTCAAGGCTTCGGTAACGTAGGTTCCGTAGGTGCTCGCCTCATCGCGCAAGAAGGCGCTAAAGTTGTTGCTATCGGCGACGTAAGCGTTAACATCTACAACCCTAACGGTATTGATGTGGAAAAAGCATACGAATATGCTAACTCCCATGGTCGTTCCCTTGAAGGTTACAGCGAGCCAGGTATGACTACAATTGGCGCTCAAGAATTATTGGCTCAACCAGTTGATGTATTGTACATGGCAGCTCTTGAAAACCAATTGAACAAAGACAACATGGAAAACATCCAAGCTAAAATCATCTTGGAAGGTGCTAATGGCCCTACTACTAATGATGCAGACAAATACTTCTATGAAAAAGGCATCGACATCATCCCTGACGTTCTTGCTAACGGTGGCGGCGTAGTTGTATCCTACTATGAATGGGTCCAAAACAAAGCTAGCTTCTACTGGACTGAAGAAGAAGTTAATGAAAGATTAACTAAAAACATGCAAAATAGCTTCGAAGCTGTTTGGGAAATGCAACATAAATACAATGTACCACCTCGTCAAGCAGCGTACATGGTTGCCCTTGAACGTCTCGTAGTAGAAACTAAATGGCGCGGCTACAACTGCTAATACTTTCAACCTCCATAACATTTAGCCATAAAAAAGGCGTAAGCTCACATCGAGCTTACGCCTTTTTATTTGTCTATGTACTTTTTATTTGAAAGCACCTAATAAAGCAGCCATACTAGGACGGCTGATCAATGCTTTCACCAAAACAGAGCCAAGTACTGCTGGAATTGTTTGACCTACGATGAGGTTCAATACCAATGGCCAGTATGGAAGGCCAAGTAATGGGCTGAGCCATAACGGTACACATAATGCTGGAACAAAGATAATTGGTAGAATCGCCCACCAAGCGCTAAGGCCAAGCTTACGCATACCTACGATTATACCTGTTGTTAAAATACCAACACCAAAGCCTCCCATCATATCGAGGATACCAAGACCACCGAATAGGAAGTTAGAAATGAGGTTACCAATCCCCATTGGAATTACCAAAAACGGAAAGGCATAAGCAAGTGCATATAATGATGTTGCTATACGAATTTGATACGCTCCGAAGGAAACGCTTTGCGTTAAATATAGTACAACGATGTACAATGCCACAACCATGGCAGAAATAGTCAATTTACGTGTAGTAATCATAACACTCACCTCCTCAAATAAAAAAGCATGGCAAAACTACCATGCTATAAATGCTTATGAA
>CATWLR010000241.1:0-2850 GCA_958351665.1 Veillonella infantium
TATTATATGATGACGCAGCAGGCGCTAAAGATGTATTAGACAACTTTATACCAGAATTAAACAAAGAAAGCTAGATTGAACTCTTAGATAATATTGCTAAGGGTGAATAAAATAAACCACCTATCGACGATCCATTGATTATCTTTGGTAGGTGTTTTTAATTTAAACTCTCTATTGACTTTCGAAAAAAAAAACATAATAAAATATAACAAATGAGTTTATTTTTTTATTTTAGAGGAAGTATATGAAAAAGAGAGATTTGCTTTTCTGTCTAAGTTTAGCTTGTATTCTACCAATACATGGTTATGGTGCTAAACCAATTGATACACAAGCACAACTAGATAGAGCAAGAGAACAGCAATTAGCGAGAGAGGCGCGGCTTGGAGAGGGACGAATTACAGTACAAACAGGTGGATTAGATATTACATCTGGATCTTTATCATCACAAGGTGGTTATACAGTACCGGCACAACAGCCAGCACATGTAGGACCATCTTTTTTTGTATCTCAAATACGTATTGTTGAAGAACCTATTAGTCAATCTGCACAATTAACATATAATGATATGACAAATTCAACTATGGATCAGACTACGTTTGTAGATAATAGTTCTGTAGCAAGTGCAAGATTGATTAAAGGTCCTTTGTATTATGAAGCTCAAAAAAAGAAACTTCAATTAGATGTACCTAAAGAATTTGGTTTTCTGCGAAAAACAATCAAACCATTTATGAATCGTAGACTTACCCTTGAAGATATAAATATTTTATCGAATAGACTAAATAATGCACTAATTGAGCATGGTTATGTTACTTCTAGAATTGGTATTCCAGCTCAATCCTTAGCTTCAGGTAATTTACAATTCAATTTACAACTAGGTCGAGTAGAGTCTGTATTATATAAACCTTACGTACAGCCATTGCCATGGGAAAATGCATTTCCTATTCGGGAAGGGGATATCTTAAATATTCGTAATATAGAGCAAGGTATAGAGCAAATGAAAAGTCTAGGCTCTCAAAATGTGTCTGTTGAGCTTGAACCTGGTTCTAAACCATTGGCTACAAATATTGTACTTGAAACGACTAAAAAGCCACCTATCCATGGGATGGTGTCCATAGATGATTCTGGATTAAAAGAAACGGGAAAACTTCAGTGGACGGCGGCCATTGGTATTGATCGTGTCTTTAATGCCAACGATTCTTTAAATTTAAGTATAAATCGAGACGCAGCTCAAGACGGTGAGCATAAAGGTACTAGAAATCATACTATTTCATATTCCATACCTAGAAGAAAGGATACTTTTAGTATCTCCTATAGTGATATGAAATATCACCAAACGATCAATTCTATGGCTACTCCATTTATTAGTTCTAGCCATGCCAAGACAGTTAGAGGATCCTGGAATCATGTATTCCATCGAGATCGAACGACTAAACGTAGTTGGGATATTATTATTAGCAAGCGTAATGCCAAAAATTATATTAATGATGTAGAGGTTGCTGTACAACGTGCTAATACAGCTTCTGTAGAATTCGGTATATCAGAACGAAGATATATTAAACAAAACACGTTATATTCAAGAGCTGCTATTAAACAAGGTGTTGGTTGGTTTGGTTCACAACCTGAATATGGTAATGGAGCACCAAGTACTCGGTTTACACAACTTTTAGTAGATGTGGATTATCAAATACCTCGTACATGGGGGCATAGACCAGCAAGTATTACTACATCATTCCATGGACAATGGACATTAGGGGATAAACGTTTATTCTCTAGAGATATGATTAGCCTTGGTAATCGATATACCGTGCAAGGTTTTGATGGTGAGAATACATTAATGTCTGAAAGCGGTTGGTATATGCGTAATGAAGTTGCTAGTTACATTCCTAAATGGAGATCAAGTATTTATGCTAACGTAGATTTTGGCGCTGTATATGGTCCGAGTACAGATATATTAACAGGTAAATTTATTGCTGGTACTAGTTTAGGGATGAAAGGGCAGTTTAAATCTGGATTGTTTTACGATGTGTTTGTCGGTGCCCCTTTATATAAACCAAGAGGTTATAGAACAGACTCTGTAACTACAGGTTTCCAAGCTGGTATACGATTCTAAATAGTTTGAGTCTATGTATTAATAGAGAGAGTAATTATGAAACAAAAACGATTACAATATAAAATTGCCGTTTGGCTTACAATGGGCTTAATGATTGTAGACCCATTAGTAGTACCATTTGCCTATGCAGCAAACCCTATCGAAGTTGACACAAATGCACCACATGAAAGACAAGCTACGGTTGGACAAGCTGGTAATGGTATTACATTAGTAAATGTTGCAGGCCCTAGTGCTGGTGGAGTATCTAGAAATGATTACACTAACTTTAATGTACCGCAAAATGGTGTAATACTAAATAACTCCAACCAAATGGCTAATACAAAATTAGGTGGATATATACCTGGTAATCCTAATATGATGCGCGGTTCAGCCAATGTTATAGTTAACGAGGTTACATCACATAATCCAACTGAGATGAAAGGGTTTATTGAGGTAGCAGGTCGTAAAGCTTCAGTAGTTGTAGCTAATCCAAATGGTATTACTGTAGATGGTGGTGGCTTTATCAATACTGATCGGGCCGTATTAACTACAGGTAAAACAGAATATGATTCAAAGGGAAATTTAAATTCCTATCGTGTAGAGCAAGGACGTATTTCTATTAACGGAAATGGTCTTAATGCTAAAGATGCTAACTCGCTACAAATTTTAACAGAAGCAACCAATGTAAATGCCGGGGTGTGGGCTAATACAATCGAAACACGTACTGGCAAAAATACAATAGATGCTAATACATTAGACAC
>CATWLR010000242.1:0-2845 GCA_958351665.1 Veillonella infantium
GATCTTATCCGCATCAAAAGCTTTTTCCTCACCTTTTCTAAAGTGTTCCTTGTCGTCAAAGAATACTAAGCCATACACGCGCCACATATCATTTTGAAAGTTAGGATAATGAAATTCCATAGATCGCTTTTCGGAAGTTGGTGGGAATGTTCCCATCATCATTACCGTCGTATTCTTTGGTAAGAACGGCGGAAATGGTCTCGTTTCAATTGTTTCTGCCACAGAGCATCAACTCCTTTCACAATCTAGTATGGACTCAACTTTCAGCACAATATATGAACTATGTCACACATTCAAGTTCAATAACATACTACGTGAGATATTAAAAATATTACTAAAACATATAGCGATGACTATAAGATTAACCATTATTGAACGATAGGTTGAGATACCAATGTATTGATATAATCAAAACCTACTGGTGTTGGCGATACGAGGTACAAGCACACAACAGCAGCTACAGCAAAGCCAATAGCCAAGTAGGAGAAGCTGCCATGACGTGGAAATTCGTACAAACCAAAGAGACGAATACCGATAGCCGCACCAATAGCAGTAATCAAGGATGGTATGGAGAAGATATTATACAGTCCAAACACCACCATGAGACCTGCATAACCACCTACTACGGTAATCATTGGTAACATACGGTCCATTGGATTTGGAATAGAACGAGTTAGCGCTGCTGGATAGTAAGATGCTTCTACACCAAACATCCCCAAGAATAGATTAAAGTCAGCCCAAATTGTTTCCCATGCACCTCTAAAAGCATCTCGATGGTTACCTACATACCATGCAAAGCCTGTAATAACTAGGATTGCTAAACCAGCACAGATGAAGTAGTATTCGCTAGGAATTTTGGGACCTGCATAAGCACCTACAGCCGTTACAACAGCACTCAAAACGGATGTAACGATAACGCGGTGTAAACGAGGACGTTTATTTTCAGGAATGCGTTTATACACGGTAGCCAATAGTTCTAATACAAAGCAAGCCATAAAGACTGCAATGCCCGCAGCTGGTGCAAAGTAGGCTGTAATAATAGTCAAAATAAAGGGAATGCACAAGCGCCACTTAGGGAATAATACAAGATCTTTATAATCTAAACGAACGTCTTGTGTCTCCATTGTAAAGTTGTTATACACTACAAAGAGCAACATGAAAGCGATGACATCAATGGCATTAGCACCCCAAATCAATAGAGTTGGTACTATAATCATTGACAAGGCCACCCCAGATACACGGGATAAACCAGCGGCAACTATGCCAAGCAAGAAAAACGGTATTAAAGCAGAGATAATTTCGAACATAATATTCCTCCCATCATTATATAAATTTAAGTATATAGTATCTACTACACTACATCAAGGAGAGATATATTTTTTCATAGCTAGTCGCTTTCTCACCGCAGAAGCAGAGCATCCCATTATCTGCGCTATTTTAGCAACACCATACCCTTTTGCTCGTAGGTTTTTTATGTTATTTTCATCTAACTGTAAAGTATTGGTACGAATTTCTATGCCTTGTTCTCGTAGATAAATAGCCACCGTAGATCCTCGTATACCATAGGCTAAACCTATGTCATCTGTACTCATATGATGATGAATATATAAGTAAGCCATCTCCTCTACCTTTCGATGATTTTGTACCTTCGGTGTTGTACACATTCCCATATGCCTCAACACATGATGTACTTTCCATCGGGATATGCCGTACATGCGAGCAATAGAATCCGAAGTATTTCCACTTTTATAAGCCCTACAAATACGTACTGGATCGATAGATATATTCTTCGTGGATCGCTGACAAGCCAGTCCATATTCCTTCATACGGCTTGCCATTGTCGTAATAGACACATCATAACGCTTTGCTAACGAGTGTAGAGACCACTTACCAGTTTCGTATAGAGCTTGTACATGAACCATATTGATATCCTTTTTCAAAGGTCTTCGCTCAATGTCATACTGCTTCATGCGTCGCATAATAGTGTCTACACTACACTGAAAATACTCTGCTACCTCTCTAACACTCCACTGTTTTTCTACATATAGTTGTTCCAATAGCTGTCTAGGTATAACGCGCACATTACGATACATAATATCACCTTTCCTTATAGACGAACTCCTTTCCCTATTATTGTGAAAGCTCCATCAAGAAAAAACAATACAAAAAAGGTTCCTAATAGTCACATAGGTGACCAATAGGAACCTCTTTCCATATGTAATTATATGCACCACATACGATAGATATAATTTTAGTTGCTATCACAATATCCGGCATAAACCATTCATATTCTATGGCCTAACAACCTTCTAGTAGAGCTTATTGTTAGCATTCTAATTAGCGATATCTCCGCTCTAGAGCTTTTGGCTTGCCTAAAATGATAGACCACTTCATCCCCTCTTTCAAGGCATGATTAGCTTTTCGTTTACCTGTTGAGGTTACAGCTGGGGCAGTCGTAACGCCTATATTCTCAAGAAGAACACGACCCTCTTTAGATGCTTTATCTCGTTTAAACTCAGCTAATCGCTCATTTAAAGAAGGACCTGTAACAGATTCTCGAGTCGAACGAGTCGTATTAGTACTAAAGCTAGTTGATTTAATTGAGGTTTTCTTGGATGAACCATGAGTACCTTGTTGCGTTGTAGACGCTTCATCGTAATGATTCTCGGAAGCTAAAACTGTTTGAGTTTTATCATTACTTGGATGTACTTCAACATGATTTTCAGATGTCTCCGAATCATAATATTCAAACAGTAAACAGCCCTTTTTTCGTAAAAGAGCCTCAGGATACTGATTCTCAATCGGTCTATATTTATAAATATCTCGAAAAAAATCATCAACCAGT
>CATWLR010000243.1:0-2823 GCA_958351665.1 Veillonella infantium
TGCTTTTTGCTCGTCTCTGTAGGATTACCAGAAATAACAGTAATATGCGCATCTGCTTCCTCTTTGCGAATGGCATCGATAATAGCACAAAGCATTGCTTCATCACCAGCATTACCAAAACCATAGTAGCCAGAGATAACAATATTACTCATGGTCAACCTCCTGAGCTTGGAACCATTGTGTTACGTACATCATGAAACGTACAGCAATGATAAGAAGCAAACCTAAGAGCGCACCAATTAACAAACCATCATATCCACGCATAATAGACATGAATACAGGAGTTCTAATATGACAGAATGTTTCAACCATAGACGCTATGCCAATAACACCAGCAATAGTTAATAAGAAATGGATCACTGTAGGCCATTTGCGTAGGAATGCAAATGTAGCCAACATTAATGCAGGGTGACCAATAATGAACTCTTTTTCTCTAGGTCTTGCATACAGTGTATTTTCAAGGAAACGACGAAGCATGAGCTCAAATCCTGGTACAGGAACACCTGCTGTATGACCACTGCGTCCAACAAACACCCATGCCACGCCACCAAGAGCAGCCATTACAAAGAATACGTAGAATTTAACATCCATTGTTAAGAATTCAACTACAAATTTCTTTGCTTCTTCTTTAGAGTTAATCATACGACCTTTCCACAATGGGAAACGTTGTAAATAAGCGATAATCACTAATAGAACTGGAAGTACAAATGTTAATTTAACACCTCTAAAGATAGCAAATTCCATGAAGAATTTTGTATTACCTAGTAAAGATGCAATATACATTCCTCCAATAGCCGCAAAGAGTGCAGCAATAACAAGATAAAATACTGCTAATACTGTTGATTTAATAGCACCTAATGGACGAGACCCATCATAACGACGCCATTCTTCCATCAAACGGATCATAGCACCTACAGGAGCCATAATAGCACTAGATAATGCCCAAATTTGAGTAATCAGTGTGCCACTTGTAATGATGAACAATACAATAGATAGTAATGAAATACCGAAAAATGCTACCAATTGTTTATGTTTACCCATTGGAATTAGCATTTGACCAACGTAAACGAAAAGTGCAATAGCACCTATCATAGTAATAACTACTAACAATGGATTAGGTGTATATGCTGGATAAATATCAGCAGGACCAAATTCATAACCTTTTGTAGATAGTTTTTCAGTAGTCATACCAATATAGTTAATGGTAGTTTGTAATACTGTTTCATTATTTACACCAGTTTCATACATAGGGAATAAATTGAAACGAATATTTCGTTCAATATCACTAATATAGAAACGTTGTGCTGCTTCTTCAGGAGTAATTTTCTTTAATTCGTCCTTAGCAATTGTATATACACGACCAACGCTATAATTCTCTTTAGCAGCCATTTCTAAGAAACCTTGTTGTGGCTCATATTGAAGTTGGTTAACAGCTTCGATACCAACTAAAGGAATGTGATTTTTATGTAATAATTCTAACGTTTCATCAGTTAAGTTTGGCGCACCAAGAGCTTCTTTGCCAGCAAAAATCATACCAGTAACATGTGGAATTCCTTCAAGACGTTTAAATAGATATTGAAGATCTTCAGACGTTACATTTCTGTAATTTGTAGGTCGAACAATAACATTAAATCCACGATTAGCAACTTCTTGTGCTTGTAACTTGGAAATACCAAGATTCATTTGTAAATAACTATCTGCAGTGGCACCATATAATTCAAGGACTGGACCAATACTAGTATTAAGTTCTTTTACCTTATCTTTACCTATACGATGATATAAATCCTCGCGAATTTCTTTATAATAGCCTTCTTTACCAGAAACTAAGCCTACATAAAGTGCACCGTGTTTAACGGACGCACCATTGACCCGGACAGAGCCCATTTCTTCGGAGGTTAATACCTTAACTTGACCAGCATCTTTTGCTTTTTCTAAAGTACGATCATAAATAGCAAATGCTGTTACACCAGCATTGCGAAGTGCATCAAAAGCTTCTTGTTGGCTTCGCTTTTCAAAGGCATTAGCCCGTAAAACAGCATCATAATCTACGATATTTTCTATATGGTTTTGAGATTTTTCTATCTGATGGCGTTCAAATACTAAGTATAAAGAGGATATAAGGCCTACAATAATACATAATATAAGAATCCAAGAGTACTTACTTTTCTGGGTGTTCCGATGATTCACGACAAATCCTTTCTAGTTGAGCACTGGTTTAACTTTAATGTGAATTTCACCATTATCGATAGTTAAGCTTTCTGCTTTTACAGGAATAGGGAAGTTATTGAAGTTATAGATTTCAGTAGCTTCTAATACATTAGATGTTAAACCTGGGATAGTAGCACCATTAATGGTGAATTTCTTAGGTGCAAATAATAAAGTATTATCCTTTAATTCTAAATTACCATCTAATTTAACAGCGCCTTTAAATACCATACCTACATTCATCTTGCCAGTTAAACTAATGTTATCTTTACTAATATTTACTTGTACATCTTGAATTTCACTGCCTGCTTGAGTGCTTAAAAATGTTGCTAAATCTTCATTAGTAACTATACCGTCAATACTTGAGTTTCCTACTCTAACAACATCTATTTCTTGGCTAGCCAATAATGAAATTGGATTAACTAGAATTTGTGTTGCATCATATTTGAAGTTTGCAAAATTTAATTTACCAAGTTTTACATCATCTAAAGAACCGTATACATGATCAGCTTCACCATAAAGCAATTTGAATCCTGGTTGAGACTCAACATTTACAGTTTGAGCAGATGGTTTTAGGGAATCATTTAATTGTTTTTCAATACGAGAACTAATATAAGA
>CATWLR010000244.1:0-2819 GCA_958351665.1 Veillonella infantium
TTGGTAAAACATCTCTTGCAGCACGCGTAGCTACTGTGCATGACTGGGAATTGGTAACCATTGATGGAAATCTTTTAAAAGAAGGTGAAATTGGTGGTTTACCAACTGTAGAATCTGTCACACATACAGATGGTCGTGGTAACACACATTCTGTAAAGACTACAGTGTATGCTGTACATCATACGTTGGAGCATGTGGCTCAAGCTGTGGATAAAGGTCGTCAAGTATTACTGTTTATCGACGAAATTAACCGTGCTGAACATGCAGTGCAACAGGAGTTAATGAATCTTATCTTGAATCGTGAAATCAATGGCTTTTCTTTAAGTGATCAAGTGCGTATCATCGCCGCTATGAACCCTGAGGATTCTTTTGACTACCAAACTATCGACATGGACCCGGCCCAACAAAACCGTTTTGTATGGCTCTATATGAATGCGGATTATATGCAATGGATTGACTGGGCTATCGGTGCAGGCATTGAAGAAAAGGTTATCGAATTTATTTCTTCCTATCCTGAGTATTTAAATCAACGCCATGAAGACGATATTGATGCTACACCTCGTTCCTTTGAACGCGTGTCTGGTCTATATACGATTTATAAAAACCAAGAAGGTAATGCTTATAGTCGCGATGTATTTTTGAATGTTATCCGTGGTAACGTTGGTAAACTCATTGCGGAGGCCTTCGTAAACTTTATCGAGTCTGATCAAGACCCGCTCATTACCTTTGATGACGTATTGGCAGCAGTTCAAAAACCAGGTGCTATCATGTCTATGGCTGAACAGGTTAAAAGTGAAAGTCCAACTCGTCTATATGTAGCGGCTAAAAATATGTTGCATCGTTTAAACCACAATAGCAATGCCGAAGAAGTTCATCACTTTATTGAATTCCTTACATTATATCCTGGTGATTTACGCATAGCAGTTATGAAAGACTTACGTAATACGTATGAGCGTGTTTACTCTTATGCGATCGAAGATGATTTATTTGTAGATACTTTTTTTGAAGCACAGAAATAGTTCTATATGAATAGTTACTATAATCGAAGTAGCTATTTATGGACAAATGATTATAGTGCGTTATTAGTTGTGATACTGACTAATATAATATAAATTAAATTTGTTTTTCAAAGAAAAGGAGGTGGAATGATGCAACGAAATTTAGACAAGGACGATATCCGCGACGCCTCTGACTTGCTTACCCATATAGATGGGTGGGAGAAAACAGGGGCCTACGATGAAAAGTCCATTGAGGCTCTTGACCGATGGCATGCAAAGCGGGAGCGCATTCATCGTGAAGCAGAGGCTTTATATACGCAAATATATGCAACCTATGAGGCCTATGTAGATAGCTATGAAGAGCAACATCATAGTATGGCACCTGAACGTATCGCAGCGGATTTGATGAATCATAATATGTCGGATAGTCATATTGGCACTATTGGTCGAGCTCTTGAAGATATAGAAGTAGAAGGCACGAATCTTGCCGTTATGCAGCAAGCCATTATGACACCTGCCTTTGAGCAACGACTATGGAATATTTTGCATGATGTAAATAGTTTACTCCTTGAAGAGGACCAATTCTTTGGTTACTTCTATTTACAAATGGCTCATCGCATTCGCTTTGATATGACCAATGCTTTTGGTATTAACCTAAAGCAGGGAGGCTATGTACTCTATGTAAATCCATTTATCTTGTTACGCCAACCGCCAGATGTTATGAAGGATGGCATTAAGCGTGAAATTCTTCATATTATTTCTGCACATTTGATGCGCGTAAAAACATTGAGTCAAAGCTTTAATAAAACGGCCGTACATATGGCGATGGATATGGTTGTAAATGACTACTTAGAACATGTTGATCGTGATGCGGTTACTGTAGCTAATGTAAATGAACGTTTTGGATTGATGCTCAAACGATTCCGTACCATTGAGTATTACGCCAAGGCCATCGATAAGGCGATGAAGGAAAAGCCTGAACTCTTTGTACCCATAGATAATTCTGATACGGCTGTGGCTATGGAGTTTGACCCTCAAACTAGCCATGACATTTGGGATGAATCTGACTCCATTGATACGGACACGATGGACCAAATTACGGAGCGCTATATCAACGAAGCCTCAAAAGGTGATATGGAAGGGTATGTGAAGAGTCTCATCGATACCTTCCAAAAGACACGTCGTGCTCTCCCCTGGTATTTCTACCTTAAAAAGCTCATGGGTAAGGTAGCAAGTGGGTACAAAAAAACGACGATGCGTCGCAATCGTCGTCAACCTGAGCGCTTGGAGTTGTCGGGTACCTTGCGCCAACATAAAGCTAATGTATGGGTTGCTCTCGATATGAGTGGCAGTATTACCGATGCAGAGTTTACGAACGCGCTAGAACAAGTACTACAAATTGTGCATGCCTATAATCATCGCATCACCGTTGTAGAATGTGATAATGAGGTGCGCCGTACTTATACGATGGAATCAGTAAAAGATGTAAAGCCTCGCCTTGATGTGCGCGGTGCAACAGCTTTCTCGCCAGTATTTTCTTTAGCAAATCAAAACCGTGTGGATTTATTGGTTTACTTCACGGATGGCAAAGGCGAGGAACGAATACGAGAGGCTCCGAAAGGGTATAAGGTTTTATGGGTTCTTACAGGAGAAAATCCTCAACTATCTCTTCATAATCCGTATGGCATGGTTCGTGAACTAGGTTATGTGGGTGTAGATGAAACACAAGATATAGATGAATTTGTACGTATGTCTAGTCGTAGTGGCTTTTCTATGGCTAACCAAGAGGTTTAGGCTGCTTTATAAAGGTGAGCACTGATA
>CATWLR010000245.1:0-2789 GCA_958351665.1 Veillonella infantium
ATCCAAAGTAGTATCTAATTGATCGATTAAAAGCTGAATATCTTCACGATCCATTGGTGTGATGAATGTTTTACGCAAACGTTCTACAGTTTCGGTTACTAATTCATCGGCAGCTTTTTCCTTTATATCAATTTCAAGAAATGCCTCTTCTTTAGAGATTTCGCCTTTAAACACACGTTCCATCATCTCTGCACTTTCATATGTAAGAGCAGCATGATTTTCTAAAATACTGAAAAATTTTTCTTCTTTTCCTTTTAATTTAAAAGCCATGAAGATCCTCCTGAAACAGTATTGATTGCTTCCATAAATATAATTTAATTATAGCACACTAACCATAATTCCTAAACAATTTACCATGCTCTATATTTTAACCCCTATGCGTATATGGCATATATAGTATCTCATTCCGTGAAAACAGCTGTAATTGTATTTACGTATCATAGGTGTACTCTCTAAACATTCTAGATTACAATAACTCGTATGGTGAATAGTTCTATGATTCTTCATAACATCCAATACAAGTCTAAAGACAATAAAAAAGCAGATAGCTGATTAATTATCAACTATCTGCCTTTTAACTTAAGCCACATACGAGCTTTTATAGTATATAGCAACTAATTATAACAGTTAACAGCTAGAAATACGGTTAATTATTACTGTTACTATTTTTAGCTATTAGTTATTAGCTTCCGCTGCTGCTTTAGCCGCTTCTGCTGCCTTTTTCAAGTTAGGCACAGATGTTGGACATGTAGCAGGCGTACAAGCACCATTAGGACCTAAGTCTTCTGCACGGCTCACAAATGTAGTATGTAACATGTGATGTGCTTTATGGCTCATAGGTTTGCCATCGAAGAACTCAGCATATAATTTTTGGATATCTGGATTATCACAAGCTGCTTTCACTTGTACCTCTGCATCGCGAGTATACAAGGACGCAATACGAGCTTCACGAGCTTTATCAGCCATTGGTAATTTAACGCGTGGTTGACCACCACCACCAATACAGCCACCACGGCAAGCCATTACTTCAATGAAGTCATAATGGATATTTTCTGCACGCATGCGTTCGATGAATTTACGCAAGTTACCTGTACCATGAACAGCCGCTACATGCAATGTTTTATCTCCAATTACTACATCAGCTTCACGAGCACCATCCATACCGCGAATTGCTTCAAATGGGATCAATGTTTGAGGTGCATCTTCACCAGTTGCTAATTTGTAAGCCGCACGCATAGCCGCTTCCATAACACCACCAGTATTACCGAAGATGATACCGCCACCAGATGCTTCACCCATCAATGGGTCAAATGCAGAATCTTCTAATTCATCAAAGTTGATTTCTTCTGCACGTAACCATTTTGCAAGTTCACGTGTAGTAATACAGTAGTCTGTATCGCGCATTTCTGGTACATCCCAGTATTCAGCAGAGGAATTCATTTCGTCACGACGGATCTCGAATTTCTTAGCTGTACAAGGTGTTACTGCAACAGCAACGATTTGTTTTGCATCAAGGCCCATTTTTTCAGCAAAATATGTTTTTTGTGTAGGCGCTTGCATTGCAATTGGACTCTTAGCAGTAGACAGGTTTGGCAAGAATTCTGGATAGAATGTTTCAGCAAACTTAACCCACGCAGGACAGCAAGATGTGAATTGAGGCAATACCGCATCACTATTGATAACGCGTTCCAACAATTCAGATGCTTCCTCCATGATAGTCATGTCAGCACCAAAGTTTGTATCTAAAATATAGTCGCCACCCAATTTACGAAGAGCAGCTACCATTTTACCTTCTACGAATGTACCCGCATCAAGACCGAACTCTTCACCTAAGCCAACACGTACAGCAGGTGCAGTTTGGAAAACGACGATTTTATTAGGGTCAGCAATCGCTGCTTTTACTTCATCAATTTCAGAGCGTTCATTAATGGAATCGAATGGACAAATAGATGCACATTGACCGCAATGAATACAAATTGGATGATCCCCATTAGTTGTTAAGTCATAATAATCAAATACGCCCATGTCTACAGCACACGCTTTACGACATAAGGAGCAGTTTTTACATTTGGACAAATCTTGAACTAATGCAATATTGCCGTCTTCAATAGGTACACGACGGTCTAAAAATTGGTACTTACTCATGTTTCCTCCTACTTAGGTAACGTTGTTATCGTTAATCGATGAAATTATACTACAAAATGTGATTTTTATCAATGATTCTGAAAGTAATTCCTATGCATATGAGGTATTAAAAAATCGCATAAAATAAAGATTTATAGACGTTCTTCTAATTCCATCCATCGTTCAGTCAATGTATCGATTTGAGATTGTGTCTCTTCTCGTTCAGCCATGAGGGTTTGCATTTTTTCATAGTCCGTACCGGCTTGGCCAATCATGACATCCAACCCTTTAACAAGATGTTCTAGTTTTGGCAGTTCCTCCATAATCGATGCATATTCTGCCTCTTCAGCCTTATTGAGGCCTTTCTGAACAGGACTTTCTGTATGACTAGTTTCAGTACTAGAGGATGCACCAATTGTATCCATAGAATCAGATTCTACCTCAGTTCCATGAGTACTAGCACTCTGTTGTTCAGGTACATAGAATGGTGAATTATTACTTTCACCAATGTCAGCCTTATAATCAGAATAAGATCCGTGAACGATTTCGATACGACCATTGCCCGTAAATACAAATAATTTATCTACCACGCGGTCTAGGAAATAGCGATCATGGCACACGGTTATGATAACGCCACTGAAGGAATCAAGAAAATCCTCTAATAC
>CATWLR010000246.1:0-2775 GCA_958351665.1 Veillonella infantium
TTATATCCGTTGGGACAAAATCAGCCCCGATGTACAGTTTCAAGGTGTAACCACTCTCCCAATTCATAATCTTTTGACATAGGACGAAACTTTTCAAATCCAGCACCAGGGAAAAATGTTAACTCTCCAATAAATAGGCGTCCTTTTATTTCGTAAAAATCAACACGTAAGAACGGACAATCCTTACTTAGCTCAGCTGTGAGACGTTTCATCTCCTCATAAGTAGCTGGCTTCGGAAACTCCGTAGGTAATGGCGGATAATGACCAAAATGAATCCCCATGGGCTTCCAATTGATATCATAGAAATTCATACGTGTTCCAGTCTTTGAAAAGCGATTTGAACATACCACGGTTAGCTTTGATTCTCCATGGAAGGAATACATCTTATAGTCCAATAAATCATCCTTACCCAATTCAGAAATATATTCTTCCGCTATAATACGACGCGGTACATTTTGATAAGCCCATTCTCTGGCTATTTTAGAGTAATCACGTTTTAAAGATGCACTTAGCTTCGCTTTAGCTGCTTCGAAGTCAAGAGATGATTTGTCTTTACAAATTACGATGCCCCCACTATCATGAGTTGACTTTAACACAAATTGATTTGGCAATGCATCGAAATCGATATCCTCTACTGAATCCCAAACAGCAAGTGTAGGAATAATATATTGACTTCCCACACGTTCCGCAATAAAATGTTTTGCTTCATGCTTATCAACCATGACAGTTTGAATAGGATTACGGTAATTGACTTTTAGCCATTGTAACTTTTCGCTAAAAGTTTTAGGATTTTCTAAATCTAGAGGATAGCCCATGTATTTTGGGAATACTTTCTTTAAAAACTCTTCATCAGATAAAGAATCATAATAACCTAATTTGATTAATACTCTTGTGCGATAGTAAGGTTTTGTTAAAAAGGACATGCCAACTTTACATAACTTGCTGAGCTTCATTTTTACGTCCTTTCCGGAGCAATTGCACCTCTAAATAAAACATCATCATATAAAAATATGTAATCTTACTTTCATAAGACACCATCCCCATATCCATGACGATTTGAGAAAGGAATAAAATGAGCACCATTACGTATTCATTGCTATGAAAATTTCGATAACGAATTAAGTTATAAGCTATATACACATACATTGAGTAATACGCCAATAAGCCGATTATCCCTGTACCCGCTAATAGTTCAATATAATTATTATGTAAATAATAATTCTCTTTACCATATAAAAAATAGGTAAGTACAGATGGATTATTTACCCCCACCCCAGTGATGGGCGATTGATAAAATAAATCCCACCCTATATCAACCAAGGCTAAACGAATGATGGTAGATGAATCACCACCAGTACCGGTGAAAGCATCCACCATACTCGACATACGATCCAGAACCTCTGAAAACATAGGTAATTGTAGAACTGCAATACCAATGATAGTAAGAGCTAACAATGACCCAATGATCTTAGCAATAGAATTTACTACATTGGCACTACGTAAACTTTTAAATACAAATAGTAATACTGTACCAACAACAACAAATACTAAAGCTTTACGACTACCAGTAGCAGCTAGAATCCCCAATGTAGGTAAGGCTATAATATTCCACCAACGAGGTCGATCGTATAACATGTAATACAATGTCATAACGATAGCATTGGCACCTAATAAACCTACAGTATTCGCATTTAATGCATCATTTGCAATTCGAGCAGATGAAGACAAAACAGTAATAAAGTAATCTAAACCATAGAAATATACCGTGTAAAAACAAACTATATAACCGGTCCACATACCAATTTTTAATAATGTGTCCACCGATGTTTTATCTTGATAACACATGTATAAAATGATAAGCATAAAGAATATCTTGACGATATCAAAACTTCGACTGAGTGCTACAGATGGCTCAATAGCATTAATAGTACTCAGATAACAGGCTCCAATAAAGAGCAGCATATAACCATGCATCCAAGTAAACCTAAATTTTATAACTCCCTGCTCTCGTATGAGATAAAAAATAATAAGTCCAAATAGGCATACAAATAATACATAGGCACCATAATTCGCATCGCCAAGGGCAAAGGAAATGGTCAACGACAACACTAAAAAAATTAGAGTTATGAACCATATCATGCGGTCAGCAATAGCCGTTATATTTAACTTCAATGGTTCTCCTCCTTACAACTCATAAAACCTCTAACCAACGTTTAGCAATTTTACATAGTGGGAATTTATCTCGCACCTTGATAGCTTCCTGTGAAAGTTTTGCTGCTAATGCAGGATCTTTCAGAATACTGCGCATAGCTTCATACATAGCCTTTGTATCTCCTACAGGTACCAAGATACCATTTTCTCCACTATTTATTACCATACGAGCACCACCTACTGGACAGTCTGTAACTACAGCAGGCAAGCCCATGCCCAGTGCTTCTAACATAGAGTTTGAAATACCTTCAAAATCAGATGATGAAACATACATAGAACAAGGTGCAACCTTCTCTAAAATATTACTAGCAAAGCCAGGTAATAAAATACGATTCTCTAAATTGAGCGCTTTAATTTGAGCACGTAGTTCATCCTCTAAAACACCTTGGCCATAAATAACAAGTTTATACTCTGGAAACTCATCTGCCAGCATACTAAAAGCATTAATCATCATAGGTAAATTCTTTTGAGGATGTAATCGACAGGCCGTAACAATCGTCTTCTCACGTTCCCCTTCTATTGGTGGTGGCAATTTACCATTAATAGGATTGGGAATGATAACAC
>CATWLR010000247.1:0-2768 GCA_958351665.1 Veillonella infantium
GTGGCGATCATGTTATCATCGATGCTCGTGCGCCGTTCCGCTACGATGGGTCTCAAGTAGATATGATGGATGGCATGACTGGTCATATTCCTGGTGCTGTTAATCATTTCTATGAAAGTGGTTATACCGTAGATGGGCCTAAGTCTGTAAAAGATTTAGAAGCCGAGTACTACAATGAAATCTACCAAAATAGACCTGTTGTGACTTACTGTGGCTCAGGGGTAACCGCTTGTAATGCTCTGTTAACTATGAGCGAAGTAGGGCTTGAATCGGCTTTATATGTTGGTAGCTCTAGTGATTGGGTAACCTATGACGGTTTCCCACTTAAGACTGGTGTAGAAACATTACGATAATACAGGAGGGCAAATGAAAATATTAAAACATCTACTAACCCTTGTTGCGTTTGGTTATTTGTGTTATCACATCTATACCTTCGGGCCCGGCATGTTTAATGTTACGGTGTTGGTAATTCTTGTTTTATCTTCCATAGCTAATTATTTTCGTGAAAAACGTGAAAGTGATCTTAAAGCAAACGAAAACGCTCGAAAGGCTCGTGCGGAAGCAAGACATGCAAAGAAACACAAACAATAGTAATGTACAACTTTTTGGCCGAACTGTATAACATACTATAATTGCTAGTATAAATAAGAATATTTTTGAAATATAAGGAAAATGTTGAAATAGAGGCTTTCACAAATTATATTAGTATGTAAAAGCACTATTAGAATAAGGAGTAAGCATTGAAATTAATTTCTTGGAATGTAAACGGCCTTCGTGCCGCTGTAACAAAAGGATTTATGGAATCCTTTAACGAACTAGATGCGGATATTTTCTGTTTACAAGAAACAAAATTGCAACCTGATCAAATTTCTTTGGAATTGCCAGGTTATGAGCAATATTGGAATAGCGCTGTGAAAAAAGGCTATAGTGGTACGGCTGTATTCACGCGTATTAAACCGTTGTCCGTAACTAACGGTATTGGCATTGAAGAACACGATCAAGAGGGCCGTGTTATTACTGCTGAATATGACAATTTCTATTTAGTATGCTGCTATACGCCAAATAGCCAACGTGAATTGGCTCGTCTTGAGTATCGTATGACTTGGGAAGATGCATTCCGTAATTATTTGCTTGAATTAGATAAGAAAAAACCAGTCATTCTATGTGGTGACCTTAACGTAGCCCATCAAGAAATAGACCTTAAAAATCCTAAGACAAACCGTAAAAATGCAGGCTTCTCTGACGAAGAACGTGCAAAAATGACAGAGCTCTTAGGTGCTGGTTTCACAGATACATTCCGTCATCTTTATCCAGATGCTATTGAAGAATACAGCTGGTGGTCTTATATGGGTAAGGCTCGTGAACGAAATACGGGATGGAGAATTGACTATTTCATCACCTCTAAACGTCTTGACGACAAAATTCAAGAAGCTAAAATTCACCAACAAATCTTTGGCTCTGATCACTGCCCAGTAGAATTAGATATCGATTTATAATATATTGAAAGTATAATCTACAGTCTCATCTTAGGATGGGGCTGTTATAATAGGTGAAAGGAGACCTTATGGCTCAAAAACAAAAGGCTGTTGTCTTATTCAGCGGTGGGGTAGATAGTACTACATGTTTAGCGCTAGCTATTGAAAGATTTGGCAAAGACAATGTAGTGCCGTTATCCATTCAATATGGTCAAAAACATAGTAAAGAACTAGAGGCTGCTGCATCTATTCTCGCTTATTATGGAATTGAAGGTAAAACGATGGATGTCACTAAATTGTTTGCCTTCAGCAATTGCTCTTTATTGACCCAATCCACAGAGGCAATACCCCAAGGTTCATACAAGGAACAACAAGAAACAGAAGGGGAAGGTACGGTTAGCACCTATGTGCCATTTAGAAATGGTCTATTCCTATCTGCGGCGGCTTCCTTAGCCTTATCTCTAGAGTGCGGCTATATCTACTACGGCGCCCATAGCGATGATGCGGCGGGCAATGCATACCCAGACTGTACAGAACACTTCTATAAATCTATGGGCGATGCTATCTTCGAAGGATCCGGCAAAGAATGCTCCTTAGAAGCACCATTCATTAACCGTAACAAAGCAGACGTCGTAAAAGAAGGCCTACGACTCGGCGTACCATACCACCTAACATGGTCCTGCTACGAAGGCGGCGACAAACCATGCGGACACTGCGGCACCTGTATCGACAGAGTCGAAGCATTCCGCGCCAACGGCGTTGAAGACCCAGCACTATAATAAAGTTCCTCTACATCCACTAAACTGGATTATATTAGTAGCCGTCTTTTAGGCTGCTACTTTGCTATATATTCTAGTAGATAAGATAGTATATTGGGGATTAGGCGGACTTTTATGTCACTAGTATTAGGATTAAGTTGATTCGCTAAATTCGCAGTGGCAGGAGATACCTTTTCAAAGAGCGACTTTGGCAGGTCGAGGCCCTAGGCCGATGACCGTATAGCCAGTGGAGCGATGAGGAAAGGTATCTCCTACCACCCCGTCCTTACCAACTTAACACTAATAGTAGATTTACATATAAGTCCGCCTACATCTAAAGTAATTGCGAAAATATTAGATATATGCTAATATTAGTATTGCCTAAAGGCGACAACTAAATAAGACAGTTTGAAACCATCCTGTCTCTAAACAAAACTACGGAAATTCATAAGCATTTATAGCATGGTAGTTTTGCCATGCTTTTTTTATTTGAGGAGGTGAGTGTTATGATTACTACACGTAAATTGACTATTTC
>CATWLR010000248.1:0-2766 GCA_958351665.1 Veillonella infantium
CACGCAATTCCTCTTCGTGACCTTCTTCAAGGAATACAGTTTCACCCATGAACATGCCTACGTGATCTTTAATTTGAGCACCATAGCTAATATGGTCGCGGAATGTAGAGCATAATAATGTCAACCAATCAATATCTGCTTGATTCAAGCTATCTGGAGCCAAACCAACCTCTTTCAAATGAGGCAAGCAAAGATGGAATAGCTCTTCATCGCTTAAATTTTTCATGTAGTGGAAGTTGATATGATTCAATTTGTCAATATCGAATACAGCAGGGTTTTTAGCTACGCGATCCATGGAGAAGGCTTGAATCAATTCATCTTGTGTGAAAAATTCTTCTTCCCCTTCTGGAGCCCAACCAAGAAGCGCCAAGAAGTTTACAAGTGCTTCTGGCAAATAGCCCAATTGTTTGTATTGTTCAACAGATGTAGCACCATGGCGTTTGGACATTTTTTTGTAATCTTTGCCAAGAATCAAGGAAATGTGACCAAACTTAGGTACTTCCCAGCCTAATGCTTCATAAATAGCCATTTGACGTGGCGTATTAGATAAGTGTTCTTCTGCACGAATAACGTGAGTAATACCCATCATATGGTCATCCATGACTACTGCAAAGTTATATACAGGAATACCATCAGATTTTACGATTACAAAGTCACCTACACCATTGGATTCAAAGGATACATGACCACGTACCATATCATCGAAAGCATATGTTTTATTCAAAGGAACGCGTAAGCGAATGGTTGGTTTACGACCTTCTGCAATATATTTAGCCTTTGTTTCTTCATCTAAGTGTTGGCAATGGCCATTATATTTAGGTGTTTCACCACGATCCATTTGTTCTTGGCGAACAGCATCTAATTCTTCAGGTGTGCAATAGCATTCATATGCTTTACCTTCGTCCAACAAACGTTGTGTTACTTCTTTATATAAGTCAAGACGTTCTGTTTGACGGTAAGGACCATTATCGCCTCCTACATCAATGCCTTCATCCCAGTTCATGCCAAGCCATTGTAAAGAAGCTTTGATATTTTCTTCACTTTCACGGGTAGAACGAGCCAAATCTGTATCTTCAATACGCAATACAAATGTGCCTTTTTCTTTACGTGCTAATAGCCAGTTAAACAAAGCAGAACGAGCGCCGCCAATGTGGAATGGACCCGTAGGGCTTGGAGCAAAACGAACTTTCATGGAACTCATGATTATACCTCTCCTTCATATACAGAAACGACAGCTTGTGCAGCAATGCCTTCGCGGCGCCCAATGGCACCAAGCATTTCATTTGTTGTCGCTTTAATACTAATACGTTCTAATGGTATTTCTAAAACAGATTGTAAGTTAGCCTTCATCGTGTCGATGTGTGGCTTTAACTTAGGTGTCTCTGAAATAACCATAATATCTATATTATAGGCTTGTAACCCACGTTCTTTCAATAAGGAATTAACCTTTTCTAGTAAAAGCATGCTAGAAATCCCTTTATACTGGTCATCTTCAGGCGGGAAATAATATCCAATATCGCGCAAACCTGCAGCACCTAACATAGCATCCATCAATGCGTGAATGAGAACATCCGCATCGGAATGACCATCAGGGCCGATTTCAGATTCGATATGAACACCGCCAAGAATACATGGTCGGCCTGCTTTTAATTGATGAATATCATAACCAAATCCAACGCGCATACGTGTATCCTCAATTCCTAAATATCGTTTAGCTACTGCAATATCATTTGGTGTTGTCACTTTAATATTACAATAATCCCCTTCAACTATATGCACAGGCTTACCTACATACTCAGCTAGTGATACATCATCAGTACCAAGATACTTAGTTTCATATGCCGCTTGATGAGCCTCTACAAATAACTCTTTTTGAAAGCCTTGTGGCGTTTGAATTTGGTATAGTTCACTACGCTGTAATGTTTCTAGAACATTATGGTCTGTATCAACTCGTTTAATGGTATCTGTAGCCGGAACACCTACCGTAGCAGCACCATAGGTATTAGCCGAGTCAGCAACATTATTAAACATTTCTGTAGAGGCTAATGGTCGCGCTCCATCATGAACAAGGACAATATTGGTATCCTCTGATACAGCCTGTAAACCACATGCTACAGAGTCTTGACGCTCTTTTCCACCAAGTACTATATGAACGGAAACAGTCAAATCCAACTCTTGAATATGTTTTGTCATATATTCTTGTTCACCTTCGGCTACAACAAGAATAATCTCTTTCAAACCTTCAACATTTGCTACATTTTGCAATGTACGCTGAATGATAGAGAATCGTCCCAAAGGAATAAATATCTTATTTTCTTTGTAACCCATGCGACGCCCTGCACCAGCGGCGAGAACAATACAACTAATTACCTTGTCCATTTTGTCCTCCATCTACACGAGCAAAGATCATGCGACCAGCACTAGTTTGTAATATGGATGTAACCATAACCTCTACGGTTTGACCCACATAAGGTTTACCATCTTCAACAACAATCATAGTACCATCATCGAGATAAGCAACACCTTGGTGTATTTCCTTGCCTTCTTTCATAATTTGCACGCGAATCCATTCGCCTGCAATGAGGGCTGGTTTCAATACATTGGCTAGTTCATTCAGATTAAGGACCTCAATGCCTTGCACTCGAGCCACCTTATTTAAGTTGAAGTCATTAGTCATCAACTTCCACTGCTTATCCAAAGCAAGACGCATTAATTTAGAATCTACTTCTGTAAGATCATCATAATCATCTTCTACCACTTCAATGG
>CATWLR010000249.1:0-2764 GCA_958351665.1 Veillonella infantium
CATATAGTTAAACATTGCATTTGGCATGCCCCAACCATAGTAAGAACTACCTTCACCCCAATCATTGGAGGACATTGTAAAGTTCTTTTTATAAATGGCATCTTTAGCGTCATAATCGCTAAATACATAGCGACCACTATCGTATTTATACGTTTTAGCACCTAAGTAGCCAGTGAACTCATAATCACTAGCTGGTTGTCCATAGTAATCATAAGATTGTTTGAACGTCCCATCTGGCTGTTTAACCCAAACTACATCAAGCTCACTATTGTTATAGTTGCTCCAATTATCTGTAGCATTATATTTAGCAATTTCTGCTACGGATTGATTGATCTCGTCACTATGTTTTTCAACATAGGCTTTAGGATTTACTAAAGCATCTTTATTATCAGTAGATACGATAAGACCTTTAGCCTTTTCTTTTAAGTATTCAGGGTATAAAGAAGAGTTCACATTATACATAATATCCCCGGTCTTATAGAGTTTTTCCCCTGTATTCTTATTAGTGATTTCATACATTGCATAACCACCAGATGGAATATCGAGGGAGAATTTCTTCTCAGCCATATCTGTAGGGTATGCCTTTGTAAGAATATCTTGTAATCGACTCATCACTTGAGCTTGTTTTTGTTGTGTTTCTGCGAGCTTTGCATTAGCCTTTTCAATTTCTTGATCTCGATTAGGATTGCTCCAACTTAGATTCAATGTAGCTTTATACGCTTCATATTCATCTTGTAAACCTTTTAGCTGTTGATAGAAGTAAAGGCTATCTGTCTTACCTTTATAAGTAGAATCATAAATACCATTAGGGCTATCTGGTGCAGCAGTATCTTCAGTAGATTTTTTCTCACCATCAGAACCTGTTTTCGTAGCACTTTCAATATCATATGGGAACTCATCACGGTTAATACCAATCAATTCAGCCGCTGTTGGCGGTCTGTAGATAACTTCATGTACTGCATGAGTGTAGGCAGAATCAGTAATGCCTGTACTATGTTTGAAAGTACCAACACCGATACGAACTTGAGAATCGTGACCATTCCAAACGGCACGAACACCATCATAAGATTGGCCAAACCAGTATCCACTAGCCCCCATTGGCTCTGTTAAGCGGCCCACAGATACATCCCATTTTTTAACACGTCTTGTGAGATCCACTGTATCGATTCGTTGATGGTTAAAGCCTTTAGAGTCAGATTGAGTCCAGCTTGTATCGACACCACTCATGCCAGTCGCACTACCGATAACTTTGAGGTTTGTAAACTCATTAAGACGTGCATCGAAGCCAAGGCGCAAGCGTTGTTCAAAGCTATGACGATTAGCATCGTACATATTCGCTTTCGCAGAACCAATAGCAGAGTTAGCTCTAAATGGAGATTGCGGTCTATTAGAACCATCATGTGCCATCCAGCGCGCTCTGTAGTCGCCAACTAATGTAACGCCACGTTCTTTTGTGGTATCAAAATCAGAATGAATAAAATCAGTTAAGCGAACTACATCAGCTACGTTTTGTACGCTTGATTCTGCACTACCAACATCACCATTAGCAGCCGCTACATTTGCACCTGCTACGCCAGCCTTTGCACCATTTTTGGTCTTGCCGATAGCTGTCGTTTTTGTATCATCGCCACCACCGAATTTAAGGTTAACCCCCACGCGGTATACCCGTTCTTGTGTGGCACGGTCATCATCGCGATGGTTGAAGATATTGTTGATACCAAAGTACATCATGGCATTTTTATTGAATCGTTTTTGAACCATTACGTTCCAAATACCAAATGTTTTCTTTTCATAGGTTTGTTTATTATAAACGCCTGCATCACCGGATAAGATATCTGGCCAGTAGTTACCGCCATTGTTAAGGGTATTACTATCAAGCATGTTGATGTAATAATCGCCCCAGATGGAACCATTCCAACCGGATTTAGGATTGTCATAAGTAATGCCGATGTCAACTTTGTGCATTGGTTTATCAAGCAATTGACGAGGCATACTTGGATCGCTCTTGTTGATGGCATGTAAGTATGTATACCCTAACTTACCAGACCAATATTTGCCGAACTTTTGTTGTACTTCCGCTTGAACACCTGTGATTTCTGCTTTACCAATATTTTTAAAGCTGTAAATCATATCTGGTGCCCGTTGGTACTTCGCATCGCCTTTGAGGTATGGTGCAAAGTCCATGAAGTCCCCTGTGAAGTATACAGACATATAGTTCTTGATGCGGTTGTGGAATATACCTACACGAGCATAAGTATTTTTATTTTCACCTTCCAAGCTCATATCAAAATTGACTGATTTTTCAGGTTTCAAATTAGGATTACCCGCCCAGTACCAACCAAGTTTTGCGACCCCAATCCCTACAGGGTTAGACGCATACATTTCCCAGTTATACCATAATTCACCCATACCAGGCTCTGTATAACCAGTACCTACATTAGCTTTAAATCTACGGTGTGTATTGCCCTTTACGTTATAGGTCATCCCCAAGGACGCAGACAAATTGGAACCAAATAGACTACTATTATCAAAACGAAGAATTGGAGATACGGTTAAATTCTTATTCACCTGCCAAGTATCAGAAACATAAGCATTTAACTTGCGAATCGTACCACTACCAGTTGTTAACCGTTGATCACGGCTACGATATTCTTCTAAGAAGGCTTTACCATTTAGCTTAGGTGCTTTTTTACGCATTTCTGGGTCATTGGACTCGCCATATTTAAAGTAGTCGCCTACGATATTGGCACGTGTAGCAGATAAT
>CATWLR010000250.1:0-2764 GCA_958351665.1 Veillonella infantium
TTAGCACAGGCATGCCTACGATGATGGGCAAACAAATGCTAGGTGATTACTATCTTAAACAATTGGTTGAGGTTAATAAGGCGACTATCAATAGATATGAAACGCATATTATCGATGGTAATGTTATGTTCTACTTGGCAGGTCATATGAAGAATCCTAATACGGCTGATACAGCCGCAGCGGCACCAGTATCCTTCGCAGCTACTATTATCTTAGGTAATGAAGGCAATGTGGCTGTGGCTCGTATGATTGGCCCAGCAGGCACAAGCCTTAGCACACCAGAGCTTATCGATGTGCTCGATGGATTCAAGTTGACTACTACATTGAATACGAACCAATCTTCGCAAGTGTTATAATATACACATAATATTCTTTTATTTGTATAATTCTGTATAATTTGTGCTATAATAAAAGAAATCCTCTAGAAAAAGAGGAGTTTTCCTTGATGGTCTAGAATATAATAATATAGGCTAAACGATCTTTGATCATATCCCCTTTGAGGGATTAGAAATAGGAGGGGTTATTATGGTTACCTACAAAACTATTGTCGTACCTACTGATGGTTCTGAAAATGCTAAACGTGCGTTAGAACATGCTCTCGCTGTAGCGGACCGCAACCATGCTGAATTGATTGTTGTTCACGTTGCAAACATTGTGTCTGCTATTTCCAATTTCGATCAAACACCAATTTCCGGTGGCTACGTATCTGAACAAATTGCGGAAGATATGGAAGAAACTGGTAAAGAAATTCTTAATGATGTAGTGAAAGAAATTCCTACAGGTGTAAAAGTTAAAAGCGTATTCGAAGTTGGCTCCCCTGGTCCTGCATTGTTGGCAGTAGCTAAAAAATACAATGCTGATCTTATCGTAATGGGTAGCCGTGGCCTTGGTCCATTGAAAGGCTTATTCATGGGTAGCGTAAGTAGCTATGTAACTAGCCACTCCACTTGCCCTGTATTAATCATTAAATAATTCATATCCTGTTTTGATATGATACAAAAAGAGACTTTGTTTTTACAAAGTCTCTTTTTTAATATAATAAAAATGATATAATATTTATATATATGCTCTATATATGAGAAATCTAATTTAAGCAACATCGATTAGTTATACATAAGAAATACAGATTATAAGCATGAATATGAATGAAATTGAGGGGGACTATATGAGCGACAAACAAGAATCATTGCTAAAGCTAGCAGAGCTGTTTAAAATCTTAGGTGACCCGACACGCCTTAAAATAGTAGAATTATTATTAGAAAACGAAATGTGTGTAAATCATATTGCAGAAACAATGGGAATGGGACAATCTGCTATTTCACACCAACTGCGTGTATTGCGTCAAGCGCGCCTTGTGACCTATCGCAAGGAAGGGAAAACTGCATACTACTCTCTAAACGATGATCATGTGGAAGGTCTCGTAAGAATGGGTATGGAACACGTATCTCATCAGTAAGTAACATGATTATTGTTTAAAGTGTACAAAAAGGAGCCCTTTAAAAGGGCTCCTTTTTGTATAGGTATACTAGTATCAATATAATGGGAATAGATAATAGGCGATTGTAATAAATAGCGGCATAGTTACTGCTGATAGAATTGTGGTGCCCATAACGATTTGCGTAGCATACTCTGGGTTGTTCTTCATTTCAATGGCAATGAGAGACATATTAATAGCTGTTGGTACGCTATAGGTTATGATAATAGTTTGCGCTGCTATTGGGTGCATAGGACCATAGAACTTGATGAACAGTATAGTTATAGCAGCAGCTATGAGTGGACTTACAACAAGACGTAAGGTTGAAGCAAGCATAACATCAAGCTTAAAGAAGTTTAACGGCGTTCTATTAATCTGTACACCTAAGGCAATCATAGCAACACCGACAAAAGCGTTGGCGAAGATATTAAGCGGTGCAAAGAAGAAGAGACCGTGTAAATCAAAAGGCAGAAACTGACAGAGTAGAGCTAGTGGAATGGCATATACCATTGGCATGTGGAATACTACCTTTAGTGCATCTCGTGGGCTGAGTCTGCCTGCACCAGCTTGGTAGAAACCATATGTATTACTGCTGATGGTTTGAATAATCATGATGGATACGACGCTTACAAGACCTAAGTTTGCATAGGGTGTGGCTCCATCAATAACATAGGGTACGTTTGTAAATACAAATATAGCAAGGGCGACGCCCATATTTCCTACATTGTTAAACATAACGCAGTTTTTTAAGGTCGCGATCTTGGCTACGTCATAATCCTGCATTCGACCAACTACATCTGCTAGGATGGAGTTTAGTATGAGTACGCAGAATGCAACAAATACAATTTCTAGCGTACCTGCGTTAAGTTTTGCTTCGTACATAGCTCTAAATATAAACGTAGGTAATAATATGTAGAAGTTCAGCTTACTCAGCGTATACAGATCGAGTTTAAATTTTCTATCTAATATAAATCCAACCCCTATAAGTATTAAAATAGGAATCATGGAATTCATAAAGATATGGCCTATTAATACTAATAAATTCATTATCTCACCTAGAGTTTCTTATTAAAATAGGGCATAGTTTTAACTTATTATATAACCGTATAGAGTAAATATACAGTTAGTATTATATGAATGATGAGTGGATACATTTCGAAATCTGTTCGGAACTTTATTATCCTCTATAGTATTATCATACCATAGTATGTATTGTTTGAGGTTTAAAAATTTATTTATTATGATTACTAATCATAATCATTAGAAATATGTATGCAGAATGTGAGTTTT
>CATWLR010000251.1:0-2756 GCA_958351665.1 Veillonella infantium
AAACAATTGTTATCTCTACGCAACATAGCCCTGAAGTTACGCAAGAACAAATTAAAGCTGATTTAAAACGCTTTGTAATCGACGCAGCTTTACCTGCAGAATTCGTTGATGAAAATACTAAATACTTCATCAATCCAACTGGCCGTTTCGTAATCGGTGGTCCTCATGGTGATGCTGGTTTAACTGGCCGTAAAATCATCGTAGATACTTACGGCGGTATGGCTCGTCATGGTGGCGGTGCTTTCTCTGGTAAGGATCCATCCAAGGTTGACCGCTCTGCGGCATATGCAGCTCGTTATGTAGCTAAAAACGTTGTTGCAGCAGGTCTTGCTGATAAATGTGAGGTACAAGTTGCTTACGCAATCGGCGTTGCTCATCCTGTATCTATCTTAGTTGATACCTTTGGTACAGGTCATGTTGAGGAAACTAAAATTCAAGAACTCGTTAAGAAACATTTCGACCTTCGTCCAGCAGGTATTATTGAAATGCTTGATTTGTTAAAACCTCATTATCGCAAAACTGCAGCATATGGTCACTTTGGTAGAACTGATGTTGATTTACCTTGGGAACGTACTGACAAAGCAGCAATTTTAAAAGCTGAAGCTGGTTTATAATACAAAAGGTCTTAGTAGAATTTCTACTGAGACCTTTTATAGTAAATGAAAGGATATAATGTATGCGTGTAGCAAAAGTTATTATTAATAGAGCGGCCAAACAACTTCATAAACCGTTAAGCTACTTAATGCCTGAAAAGTTTGGTAATGTCTTACCTGGTACACGTGTACTTATTCCTTTAGGTAATAGTCGCGAAGAGGGCATTCTGATTGGTTATGAAGAATTAAGAGAGCCCCCTGAGTTTACATTGAGAAATATTGTTCAAGTATTAGACAATGAACCTTGGTTCACACCTGAAATGATGGATACTGCTCGTCGTTTAAATGAATATTATTTATTTTCTTATGGCGATGCATTGCGCTTATTTACAGTTAATAAAACCCTAAAATCTTATGAAGCGCCTAAGGAAGAATGGCTTGTCGTTACACCTGCTTTCACAGTAGAACAATTTAGTGAACGAAAAAAGAAACAACGAGAGTTGGCAAAATATTTACTTGAAGTAGGGGGCGCATCAAAAGCTTTATTATTGGCTAAAGGTTTTTCTCGAATGGTCATTAAACAAGTTAGTGAAGCTAAGGGGATTACTATTGAATCTAGATTTAAAGCAACAAAAACTTCTTTTGATGAACTATTTACAGAAGAAGTAAATATACCATTAACTGATGCACAACAAGCTGTGTATGAACCTATAAAAATGGTGATGAATACACATCAGCATAAAACCTTTTTGTTGCATGGTGTAACAGGTAGTGGAAAAACCCAATTGTATTTAAAAGCTACGGCAAAATGTATTAGCCAAGATAAAACTGCTATTATTCTGGTTCCAGAAATTATTTTGACAGATCAGATAGTGCGTCGTTTTGTAGAAACCTTTGGTGATGAAGTTGTAGTATTTCATAGTAAGTTAACAGTTCAACAACGCAATAATAACTGGGAGCGTTTACGTCGGAAGGATAGTCATATTATCATTGGTGCACGATCAGCAGTATTTGCTCCAGCTGAGGACATTGGACTTATCGTAGTAGATGAAGAGCATGATACTTCTTATAAGCAAGAGGATATGGTTCGTTACCATGCTAGAAATGTTGCATTATGGCGTGGGGAAGCACATGGTTGTCCTGTAATACTAGGTTCTGCAACACCATCTGTAACCTCCTATTACAAAGCTAAGGAAGGGGAGTATCATTTGCTTGAGTTACCACATCGTATTTTTGAACAACCAATGCCAAAAGTAACTATTGTGGACATGAAGGAAGAAATTCTTCATGGCAACTATTCTGTTTTTTCTGATGCTATGAGTAGCTTAATTCAAAAAACATTGAATGAACATAACCAAATGATTATTCTTTTGAATAGACGTGGGTACAATACATTTGTTATGTGTAGAGATTGTGGGGAAACTATTATGTGTCCTCATTGTGATGTAGCTATGGTGTATCACCAAGCAGGTGAAGAATTACGGTGCCATTATTGTGAACATCATGAACCAATTCCTACTATATGTCCTAATTGTAATAGTAAACGCATTAAATTCTTTGGATCAGGTACACAAAAGGTAGAGGAAGAGTTGCGACGTCATTTTAAATCGGCTCGCATTGCCCGCCTTGATCAAGACGTAACTAAAAACAAACAATTAGCAGAAGATATTTTACATGATTTTGGGACTCATAAATATGACATCTTACTGGGAACACAAATGGTGTCAAAAGGTCATGACTTTAAAGATGTAACAGCTGTTGGTATTTTAACAGCTGATTCAGTTTTAAATATTCCTGTATATTCAGCATCCGAAAGAACTTTTGATTTACTTACACAGACATCTGGCAGGGCTGGTCGTGGTGATAAACCGGGCAGTGTAGTAATACAAACATATAATCCGTTAAATTATGCTATAATAAAGAGTAAGGCTCATGATTATGTAGGCTTTTACAATGAAGAAATTCAAAATCGTAAAGCCTTAGGATATCCTCCATTTAGAGAGATGATACATATGGTAGTGCGTCATCAGAATATGGACACATTGGAGACCATTGCTAATCGCATTGTAAGCGATTTAGAGGCTCATAAAGGTGATACCGATATTCTTATTAATGGACCTTATGAAGCAAGTATCAAAAAAGTACGGGATATGTATCGTTTAG
>CATWLR010000252.1:0-2755 GCA_958351665.1 Veillonella infantium
AATTCTGCCTTTTCATGGCTTCATGAAATCCAGAATTAGGGTTTCTTTATATATAAAATAGGAGGAACTATGAGCTTAAAAGATCAATTAAAAGAAGATATGAAAGCGGCTATGAAAGCGCGTGAAGAAGGTAAAATCGCTCTTTCTGTAATTCGCATGGTTAATAGTGCTATTAAAAATACAGAAATCAATGATAAAGTAGAACTTGATGATAATGGTATTCTTGGTATTTTGGCAAAAGAAATGAAAACTCGTCAAGATTCTTTAACTGAGTTTGAAAAAGCTGGCCGTGAAGATTTGATCTCTCATGTAAAAGAATAGATGGCGTTGCTTCAAAAATATTTACCAGCTCAAATGAGTGAAGATGAAATCCGCACTGTTGTAAAAGAAGCTATTGCAGCTTGTGGCGATGCTGTAAACATGGGTAATGTTATGAAACATGTAATGCCAAAAACTAAAGGCCGTGCAGATGGTAAAGTAGTTAATAATATCGTTAAAGAATTACTTGGATAATCAATTATAAATATAGAAGTAAACATTTCATATAGTCAGTATTTTCGATACATCAAAATTGAACTCTTAACACAATAGTTATGAAAATCATGAAATTCTATAGAAAGTTATTGACATGTATTTTCACTATATGATATTATGATTTCAACAAAATAATTGGTCAAAGAAGACTCCACTTTAGATATAAAGAAATATATATATCTATTTGTTGGAGTCTTTTTATGTTTAGGAGGAACCATTATGACAAATACTAAAGATTTATTGTATTATATTCCAGCTGGTCAATATGGTAAGGAAGGCGTTCTTGCATTATTAGAACAACATCCAGAAATTAAATTCGTATCTCTTGTAGGTATTGATTTAGCTGGTAATGATACAGATGAAAAAATCCCTATGGCAGCATTCTTTGATGATTATGAAGCATTCTTCGAAGGTCGTGCTGTTCAAACAGATGGTTCTTCTGTAGTACTTACAAATATTGCAACATTGAATAATGCACGTGTAGATATGTGGGGCGATCCAAGTGTAAACTGGTTTGTTGATTATAACTATGAAAATATCGATGAAGCAACAGGTTTACCAACTGGTACACTTCGTATTCCTGCATTCTTGATGCATAACTACCGTTATGTTGACTCTCGTTCTATCTTAAAAAACAGCTGTGATTATGTTCGTGCAGAACTATTATCCTTGATTAAAGAACATGGTCTACCTGGTATGCCTCATGTGAAAGCTGATGACGTTGTAGATATTATCTTTACATCTGCTACAGAATTGGAATTCTGGGTAAAAACTCCATCTAGAACTGTTACTAAAAAAGAATTGTCCGTATCTCAAAAATTACAAGAACAATACTGGCAACGTACTCATGGTACAGTTCGTACTGCCTTAGAACAAGCAGTTGAACGCTTAGACCAATACGGTATGGTTGCAGAAATGGGCCATAAAGAAGTAGGTGGCGTTAAAGCTAAACTTGATGAAGATGGTCATGAAGCAGTTGTTTTAGAACAATTAGAAATCGACTGGAAATTCTCTAATAACCCATTGCAAACTGCAGATAACGAATTACAAGCACGTATTATCGTTCGTGAAGTATTCCGTGAAAATGGTCTTGATGTAACATTCAATGCAAAACCTATTATTGGCGTAGCTGGTTCTGGTGAACATACACACTTTGGGGTTATGGCTAAATTAAAATCTGGTAAACTTGTAAACTTGTTTAGCCCTGAAGATATGCGCAAAGAATCTGCTAGTTCCTTGGGTATTGGTGCTATCATGGGGTTATTGAAGCACTATGAAGCAATCAATCCATTCATCAGTTCTACAACAGACTCCTTAAATCGTTTAAAACCTGGATTCGAAGCTCCAGTATGTATCGTTACATCTTTAGGTACCGATCCTTCTGAACCAAGCCGTAACCGTACAATCCTTTGTGGTTTGATTCGTGATATCGATAATCCTATGGCTACTCGTTATGAATTGCGTTCTCCAAACCCTTACACAAATACATATACTGCATTAGCATTGATCTTCATCTCTGCATTTGATGGAATGAAATATGCTATTACATCTGGTAAAACACAAGCACAATTAGAAGCAGAGCTTTCCAAAGAAGTGGGTGAATCTGCTGATTACCTTGCTACAAATCGTGCATATCGTACAGAAAAAGACGTATTCGATGATTTCACTCAAGAAGAACGTAATCAAATGTTCGGTGTTGCACCAGCTACTGTATGGGAAAATATTAAAGGTTATCATAACAATCCTGAATTAGTTGAAACATTAGCTCAAGGCAATGCATTCGCTAAAGACTTGATGGATTCCTTCATCGCATCTATCTTGAAACGTTGGAAACTTGTATTGGCTCACCGCTTAATTCCTGATAATCTTGATACAGTTCGTAAGATGGTAGCTATTCATACTGATAGCCGTAATAGTGTAGATGATAAACGTTTTGCAGAAGTTAATGACTTACGTTTCTATCTTGCTAAAGATAGCGATGATCGCAAATCTTTATTCACTCGTTTAATCGATGCACTTAATGCTGGTGAATATGACTTAGCATCTCAATTGCAAATTGAAATGAACGATAAAATGGAAGAATTAGAAGCTAAATATGCTAACTATGCAAAAAATATCTTCTAATATCGGTTGATCTTATTGCTCAAAAAGGGCTCCTACATTTGTAGGAGCCCTTTTATTCATATTAACTTTTTTATAATTTAGTTATTAAAGATATTAC
>CATWLR010000253.1:0-2753 GCA_958351665.1 Veillonella infantium
CATGGATTGTTATGACTTACTTAGCAACGCGCCCTAAATGGTTTACAAGCCGTTATAATTTAGGTGAAATGTTCAAGGTTCACCGTGCATTAGGTATTGCATCTGTAGCTGTTATTGCATTCCATTTATATTTCTATTTTGGTAAAGCTGCTAACTCTGTCCTCGGCTGGTGGGGTGGCTATGTAGCGCTTACTGCCTTCGGTATTGGTACAATCTCTGGCCTTGCATTCTTAACGCCAAAACTTAGAAAAGTAACTGCATCTAGCCGTAATATTGGTATTTGGTTGCATCGCTTCAACTTGGTTGCATTAGTAGCTGCAGATATCCATATTCATGGTTTTAATCGCATTTCCAAAATGGTGCCATTCGTACAAGTATTTGATATTATCACGTACGGTCTTGTTATCTACTGTATCTACTTGATGTTTAAAAAGAAATAATAAGATACATATCAATCCCTTCTGTTTTATACAGAAGGGATTTTTTCGTTATATTTTTATGATTTAAGAAATTTAATAGGGCGTATTATTAATTAAAGGCATATATAATTGTGAGATTGATATACATTCTCTCTTTACTTCATTAATGAAAGTTGTTATTATTTTTATGTTATATATGATAATGATAATTAACTTTGTATATTCATTATCTACTTATTTTATATTTTCTTATTTTTAGTGTGTGAGGTTTATTATGTTGAAACGTAAAATGACTAGTGCTTTTGCAGTGACAGCTGTGTTAGGTGTGGCTACAGCCTTTGCTGTTAATCCATTTTCTGATGTTCCGTCCGATAGCTGGGCTTACCAAGCTGTAGATCAATTGGCTACAGCTGGTATTATCAATGGTTATCCAGATGGTACTTTCAAAGGTCAAAATAACATTACTCGTTACGAAATGGCTCAAATGATTGCGAAAGGCATGGCTAATCAAGACCGTGCTAATGCAGAACAACAAGCTATGTTGAATCGCTTGGCCGACGAGTTTTCCAATGAATTGAATACACTTGGTGTGCGTGTAGCTAAATTGGAAGACCGCGTAGGCAATGTAAAGGTTACTGGTGATGCTCGTATCAACTACATCGGTAAAGAGGGTATCGATGGTTATGATTACGAAGATAAAATTACAGCCCGTGTACGTTTAGGCCTAGATGCAAAGGTTAATAAAAATACATCTGTAAAATCTCGTATTACAACAGGCTCTATTGAACTAGGTGATAGTTCTAAAGATGCTCAAGCTAATTGGGATTTAGCATATGTAGAGCATAAATTCGGTAAAAATGTTGTAGTTGATGCTGGTCGTTATACCCAAAAATTTGGTGGTGGCTTGATTTATAGCTCTAACTTTGATGGTGTAGGGGCTACAGCTAAGCTAGGTGATAAAGTTACATTAAATGGTGCATATGGTTATATGACAGCAGGCCGTTTTGCTAAGACTAGTAAAGCTGATAATGGTGATGTAGGTCTTATTAATGCCCATGTAGCTGTTAATGATCGCTTTAGCTTTGGCGGTATGTTTGCTCATGTAGGTACAACAAATGTACGTATGGGTAATGGCAAGAAACATAACGAATTCGATAATGTATATGGCTTTAATGCTAAATATAATGTTGGTAAATTCGGTATTGATGGCGAGTGGGTAAAAGCATCTGGCTTGAGTGATTCCGATATTTGGAACGTAGGCGTTAAATGGGGCGACTATAAAATTAACAAGAAGAATTCTTGGGATATCCGCTTAGATTACTATGATCAAGCTAAAAATGCCCCAGTATTTAAAACGCAAAAATATGAATCTAATGACTTATTAAAGAAAACACGGTATGAAGGTTATAAAGCATGGCAATTAGGTGCATCTTACGCACCAGAGAAAAATATTGGTATTAATGCATACTATGGCTTCCATGCGAAAACACAAGATGGTAACCGTGTAAATGATTACTACCGTGCAGACCTTAGCTTCAAATTCTAGTTCTAATTTTAGGATGGATCTGGATTTAATAACTAATTAGTTTTAAGTTCTAAGTTCTAAGTAGAATGCTATGTGGATTGAAATTGTTAGCATGCTACATTAGGCCAACTAGATATATACTGGTAGTTTGTATAAGAAATAGTGAGGTTTATATGGCAGAAGTAGTAAAAAAACAGTTTAAGAGTAAATACCATATTTTAATATGGATTGCAGTTTTATCCCTAATATTTATGGGAATGGTAGAATATGGTTATGTAACAAGCGGTAGATCATTTGGTAACTGGAAGGTTCACTTAGGTCTTATTCCTTATGTTGCATGGCTTGTATTAACATATATTGCAACAAGACCAAAATGGTTTATCAAACGATATAATCCAAAAGAAATGTTTGAAGTTCATCGCATCGTAGGTATCGTTAGTGTTGTTCTTGTATGTGCACATTGGTATGTATACTTCTTGAAAGCATTGAAGTCCTTCTTAGGATTCTGGGGCGGTTATATCTCCCTTGGAGCCATGTTTATTGCTCTTATCTTTGCCGTATTGTACTTAACACCTTGGGTAGGCAATATGGCAAACTCTGTATCTCGTAAAAAAGCAATCTGGATTCATCGTTTGAACCTTATTGCTATCATTGCAGCAAATATTCATGTTCATGGTTTTGGACGTTTGTCTAAAATGGTACCATTCTTGCCTGTATTTGATGTAGTGACGTATGCACTTGTTATTTACTACATCTATTGGATGTTCAAACAAAAATAATATATCGTAGGCATCTCTTTCTTTGGTAAA
>CATWLR010000254.1:0-2741 GCA_958351665.1 Veillonella infantium
AGCAAATACCATACAAGCGCTACCGTCGCACTCGATCCATTATGAATCATATACGCAATAATAGGAATTACTACGATAAATAGATTCAAGTAGATGGATCTTTTACAAATATCCATTAATGTGTTCATAAAGATCTCCTATGATATGTAATCTCTTTGTATTTTACAATAATCATAGATAAATGTCATCAAAAAAGAAAAACCTCCATACAGGTAAATGAATACCTTATATGGAGGTTCTTAATTAAGCTACTACAGAGTCAGCTGTTACATCAATTGTAGGAACAGTTTCCTTTTGTTCTTCTTTCTTCAACAATGGAGTCATGCTTTCTAAGCCGATACCCAATGTGAATAGATTATGCAACCATGCTGTTTGGCTTGGCGGCATAATACCGAGTACGCCACCACCAACAAGAGCACCATTGAAACCAACGATACCATTGTAATTAGCTTTGATACGTTTCATCAATGCCATAGAAATACGGCGTAAATCTACAAGAGCTTGTAGATGATCGGAAGAAATAGTAACATTTGCAATTTTTTGAGCAATTGGTGCGCCTTCATTCATAGCGATACCAACATGTGCTTCGGAAATTGCTGGGGAATCGTTAATACCATCCCCTACCATCATAACAGTATAGCCTTCAGCTTTTGCTTGTTTTACATAAGCTGCTTTATCTTCTGGCAATACTTCAGCATGCAATTCATCGATGCCTAGTTCGTCAGCTACGCGTTGTGCATTACGTTTAGAGTCACCAGTCATCATGACAACCTTTTTAATGCCCAATGTATGTAAATCAGCTATAACTTGTTTTGCTTCCTCACGAACAGGGTCTTTAATACAAATAACCGCTGCTAGTGTACCTCCAATAGCGAGGTAAATATGGGAAGATGAATTTGGTAAATTATTGAACTTTTCTTGTTCATCTGCAGGAATCTTTGTTTTTTCATCATCAAAGATGTAGTGAGCACTACCAATGCGTACACGGTAGCGGCCAACTTTAGATGCAATACCATGAGCTACAACGTATTCTACGTCGGAGTGCATTTCCTTGTGAGGCAAGGAATGATCCTTAGCAGCACGTACAATTGCTTTTGCCATGGAATGAGGGAAATGTTCCTCAATACATGCAGCCAATTTTAACATTTCATCTGCATCATGACCATTAAATGGAATGATTTGTTCAAACTCAGGTTCTGCTTTTGTAAGAGTACCTGTTTTATCGAATACAATCATATCTGCTTGTGCAATTTGTTCTAAGAATTTACCACCTTTAACAGTGATACCGCGTTTAGATGCTTCTTGCATAGCGGAAAGTACTGCCAATGGAATGGATAATTTAAGAGCACAAGAGAAGTCAACCATTACGAAAGACAATGCTTTCATCACATTACGAGTCAACAAGTATGTTAAACCAGCACCAATAAAGCTTATTGGAACTAATTTATCAGCCATGCGGTATGCTTGTTGTTCCATACCGGATTTCATTTGTTCAGACTCTTCAATGAGGTTAACGATTTTTTCGTAACGAGATGTTTTGGATGTGCTACGTACTTCTACAATAGCTTTACCGTCTTCAACAACAGTACCTGCATATACAGAACTGTCTTGATCGCGACGAACCGCTTCTGGTTCACCAGTCATGGAGCTTTCATTAACAAGAACAACACCATCGATAACGACGCCATCCAATGGAATCACTTCGCCTTGGCGAATAATGATTTTATCACCTGCCACAACTTCGTTAACTGGCTTGCTCACTTCAATGTCATCAACTAAAACCCATACTTTATCTACGTTCAAGGACATGCTTTGAGCAAGATTCAATACGGATTTACGGTGAGTCCATTCTTCTAAGATATCGCCAATACCCAATAGGTACATAACAGCGCCAGCTGTAGGATAATCTTTTTGAAGTAATGCAGCACCAATAGCTACACCATCAAGTACTTCGACAGTTAACTTACGTTGCCACAATGTTTTAATGGCTTTACCGATAAATTTAATACCGTCAAACCAAGCCCATGCAGCCGCAATCGGTGCAGGAAGCACTGCTTTTTTACCTAAGTAAAGTGCAGTGCGGTTGATCATCATTTCACGATATTTTTTATTTACCAAGCGTGGTGAATATTCGTTCAAAGCAGGTGCTTCAGACAAATCTAAATCGCGTAGACCGAGAACTGCATCACGCACAGCATCAGAATCGCCAGTATGTTTAATGGCGATTTGACTGCTACGAGTGTAGAAGGTTACATCTACAATTGCATCATTAAGGAGTAATGTATCCTCTACATAAGCAGCTTCAGCTTCTGTAAAGCGATGACCTGTTACCTTAACATGCAAGCGATTTCTGAGTTTTCGTACAACAGAAAATTGTAACATAGTTAAATCCTTCTATTATTTATTTTCTTCAAAGATTTCTTCGTTGCGTGCTTCGTTGATTTCTTGAGCTTCTGCTAATACATCAGATGCGGATGCTTGTACTTTTTCAGCTGTTTCTAATACAGTTTCTTTAGCGCGAAGGCCAGCTGCTACGATACCAGCATATACTTTTTTAGCATCTTTAGAAGTTAAAACTTTAAGACCTACAGTACCCAATGCAAGACCTGCTGCGAATAAGTTAGCGTTTTTAAGATTGTTTTGGTTGAAGTTGAACATGATAATATCCCTTTCTACTAAATATATAAAAATTTACTTACTATATTTGAAAAGAGGAGCCATTATAGAGACCCCTCTTTCAA
>CATWLR010000255.1:0-2740 GCA_958351665.1 Veillonella infantium
AGTCGGTACCGTTTACAATCCATCTGTCGAATGGAGCGAACGCGATTTCCCCTAGCAGTGCTGTATCTACGTCAAGGTGCGCATTGCCGCTATAGAGACTGACGAGGATGATGGCAATGGAGAAGAGGAGCGGGAAGATGATACCAATGGACGCGTCTTCGTTGACGAGGCCCGTGTTATGAACCATCTCTGTAAGCCATACCGTTCCTACGCCGACTAAGGTAGCCCCTACTAGAAGTAAAGGCGAGTTTAAGTCTTCTGTTACAAAGAAAGCGAGCACGATGCCCAGGAATACGGTGTGCGTAATGGCGTCGGCCATCATAGACATGCGGCGCAACACGAGGAATACACCAGGGATAGCGCACGCGATAGATACTGCAATAGCGATGAGTAAAATCTCTGTATGTACTGTCATGGGGCACCTCCTATGCGAGGCTGTCCACCCTCCGCTCTATATATCCTTTGTTGTAAATCGGCGGGGCTTATCTTTGCAGTTTCTGATAATAAAGCTTGTTTTGATTGTTTGTTTCTACGATATTGCCACAAGATGCCTCTATTAGGTGCAAATATGAGACTCAACAGTACGATAACCGACAGAATGACGATGATTGCAGGACCTGTAGGCAGTTTTTGTACTGTTGTACTCCAAAGGGTACCGCCCATGGCAGACACCATGCCGAAACATCCTGCTAGTATACACATGGTACCTAGCTTGTTTGTCCATTGACGGGCCCCTACGGCCGGTGCAATGAGGAGAGAACTGATTAAGATAGCACCTACTGATTGAATGCCGATGATAATGGTCATGATCAATAGTGATCTGTATAAAATGAGTGTAAAAGTGACGGGAATTTGTAATGTTTTAGCGTATTCTACGTCGAAAGAGATGAGCTTTAGCTCTTTCCAAAATAAAGCTGTTAAAACGATAATGATGAGCGCTGCTGCCGATGTAATGTACACATCGCGGGCTAATATGGTGGCGGCCTGTCCAAATATAAATTTTGAAAGACCCGCCTGACCCGCATTGTTTAGACTTTGAAGGTAGGTGAGTAGCACCATACCAAGACCAAAGAAAGCAGATAGTATAGTGGCTAGAGCGCCATCGAATTTGATTTTACTGTTTTCTACGGTGATGGTAATGAGCCACGCCGCAGTGATAGAGGACAGGGCAGCACCTATAATCAGTACTTCAATGTCTTTTATACCGGTCAGCAAGAACGCGATGACTACACCGGGCAGTGCTGCGTGAGAGAGGCCATCACCGATGAGGCTTTCCTTGCGCAGTACTGCAAAGGTGCCTGCAATACCACTGGCAAGGCCCAAAAGAGCTGTGCCGAGCAATACCATTTGCGTCGTATAGGATTGGAGTATGGTCATACAATCCTCCCCTTGCCGTAGGTGCGCTCGATGGCTTCGTCTGTAAAGGTATCTGCCACAGGTCCATAGGCAACAGTTTGCTTATTGACCATCGTTACCCAGTCGAAATATTGAGGTACCGTATTTAAATCGTGGTGTACGACGATGACCGTTTTGCCCCGCGCTTTCATTTCTTGTAAAAGTGAAATAATAGCGTGCTCCGTTGTTTTATCGACGCCCTTGAAGGGTTCATCCATGAGGTAAATATCTGCCTCTTGTACGAGGGCTCTCGCGAGGAATACACGCTGTTGTTGGCCCCCTGAAAGCTGACGAATTTGCCTATTTACGTAGTCGCTCATGCCCATTTTTTCAATCATAGAGAGGGCCAGCTCCTTATCCTTTTTACTAGGTCGTTTGAACCAACCTAGATGGCCATAGCGGCCCATAAGTACAACGTCTAATACGGTAGTAGGAAAGTCCCAGTCTACGCTACCGCTTTGAGGGACATAGGCTATTTTCTTGTAATCCTTTTTGTCCATCGCTAAGTGATGGTCGATATAAAACTTAACACTACCTGAGATAACTGTTAATAGGCCTAACATGGCCTTTAATAATGTAGATTTACCAGCTCCATTAGGGCCGACGATGGCCGCTAAAGAACCGATGGGTACCTTCATATCTACGTCCCATAATACGGGTTTTGTCGTATAGGCTACGGTCATATCTTCAACTTCAACGGCCCATTCCATAGAGACCTCCTTTATTTAAGTGCTTTAGCGATGGTATCGATATTGGCTTTCACCATGCCGATATATGTGCCGCCTTCAGTGCCTTCAGAACCGAGGGAGTCGGAGTATAATTCGCCACCGATGGCAACGTTCCAACCTTTAGCCTTAGCTGCTTCTTGAACGGCTTCAATTGTTTTGTGCGGTACAGAAGATTCTACGAAGATGGCTTTAATTTTGTGATCTACGATAAATTGAACAAGTTCATTCACATCTTGTGTGCCTGCTTCTGTAGCAGTACTTACACCTTGCAAACCTTTTACTTCAAAGCCATAAGCGCGAGCAAAGTATTGGAATGCATCGTGAGCTGTTACAAGAACGCGAGATTCTTTAGGAATAGATTCTGCTTGAGCTTTGATGTATGCATCTGTTTCATCTAATTTAGTGAGGTACGCATCATAGCGTTTTTTGAAATCCTCTTTGTGAGCTGGATCTGCTTTAGCAAGACCTTCGTAAACCGCTTTGGCAGCAAGTTTCCAGTTAGCTACATCGAACCAAATATGAGGGTCTTTAGTTTTCACGCCATCTTCTTCGTCAAAGTCGAGTAGAGTAGCTGGATCAATGGCGTCGGATACGCGGATAGTAGCTTTATTTTGTTT
>CATWLR010000256.1:0-2729 GCA_958351665.1 Veillonella infantium
TGCTGAAGCTTTACGTAAAAGCTTATGTAAAATAATGGAGTTAGATGATGCATTATTAGTAGAACCTGGACATAGGGAGAGCACTATTTTGGGAGATGAAAAAAACTTCATCAAGAATTTACACATATAGTGTTGACAAAAGTCCTGATAACCGATATACTAAGCAAGTACTTTGGATACGGCCCCGTGGTGTAGCGGTTAACATGTCGCCCTGTCACGGCGAAGATCGTCAGTTCAAATCTGATCGGGGTCGCCATTCATGCCTCGGTAGCTCAGTTGGTAGAGCAACGGACTGAAAATCCGTGTGTCGACAGTTCGATTCTGTCCTGAGGCACCATGTACATGCGGGAATAGCTCAGCGGTAGAGCACCGCCTTGCCAAGGCGGGGGTCGCGAGTTCGAATCTCGTTTCCCGCTCCAACTTTATATGGCGGCATAGCCAAGCGGTAAGGCAGAGGTCTGCAAAACCTTTATTCCCCAGTTCGATTCTGGGTGCCGCCTCCACAATCGTTACCCATGCCGGGGTGGCGGAACAGGCAGACGCAACGGACTTAAAATCCGTCGGTTGGAAACAACCGTACCGGTTCGATTCCGGTCCTCGGCACCAATTAAGACTAACTTCGGTTAGTCTTTTTTCTTATGTAAATCTAAATTTTAAATGTGTATAATTTAAAAATATGAGAGTGCGTTTGTTATTAGAATGGCATATTTCAAATACGATTCTCTATGTTTAATAATGTTATGAATAATAAAGCAAAATTATTAATTAGTGAATGTTTATGTGGCGTATCCTGTCGTTATGATGGGAAAGACAATCTTATAGAACAGTTACCACTGTTAAAGGATACTTTTGATTTAGTAACCGTATGTCCAGAAGTATTAGGTGGTCTTACCATACCTCGAGATCCTGCGGAACGACAAGGTAAACGTGTATGTACGGCTAATGGAACTGATGTAACCACAGAATTCCATAAAGGAGCTCAAATTGCATTGCATATAGCAATTCAACAGGGATGTAAGCAGGCTCTAATGAAAGCAAAAAGCCCTAGTTGCGGTTATAAGCGCATTTATGATGGTACCTTTAGTAAAACCCTGCGGGAGGGGCACGGATGTACTGTAGAGGCCTTATTAATGAATAATATTGAGGTTTATACGGAAGAAGAAATAGACCTATTAATGGAACAAAAAAAGAGATGAGTTTTTAACTCATCTCTTTTTTTCGTGTAAGTGAAACCTAAACTACATTAAATCTAAACTACATTATACTAACATAATAAAATTTTTATATTACTAGAAATGTTAAAGTTTATTTTCCTGCGTTTACAGGATCATTAGTTAATGGTTGTTCCCCTAGTAAGGTAGTTAGGTTATGTAAATTGAATCGATATTTACCATTACTAAAGTCTCTTGTTACATCATACCGTTGATTAGGTGCGTGCATAAGACCAATCAATGTGTCATATAGTAAATCATTTGTAAAGTATTGATGTTCGTGTTTAGAGAGTTCTTCAGCTGTTTGAGGATACTCAGCACGATATTGAGGTGATAAATATATCCAGAATGGAATATGAGTCATAACAAAGTCAAATGTATCTGGATTATGAGATTTATCCAAGCTTTCACCATGGTCAGAGAAATACACCATGGCTTGCAAGTTCAATTTTTCCTTACCATAAGTATAAATCTGTTGTAATAACCAGTCTGTATATAATTGGCTATTAGCATATGCTTCTTGGCCATCAGGATATGGACCTTGTTTCCATTTACTAAATTCATGTGGATAACGGTCATTGTAGTAAATATGACTACCCATGATATGAATGACGATAAAGTTATTTTTACTTGGATCAACAGACTGTAATAATGGTAAGAGTGATTCATCATAGCGATCAGAGAAAGCATAGGATTCATGTGACCATTTAGTGGTATCTGCTGTTTTAGCCATTAATGAAATAGCTGTATCATATTCGCCAAATACACCTTGGTTACTAAACCAAGAAGTAGTATATCCTGCTTTTTTAGCAACATCTAAAATATTCGCAGAATCGAGGAACGGTTTATCATCATATTGATTACGCTCAGATAAAGCACGTTCAAGGGTAGGTACTGTTTGTACATACGATGAATATGCGTTATCAAAGAAGACAAAATCTTTATTATCTGCACGCATAGTACCTTGCCATGGCGTATCGTCATAAGGGAAGTTTGGATTATATACCTTCATATAATCACGAGAACTAGATTCACCGATGACTAATATGATAGTACCTGGTGTTTTATTAGCAGAAGTTTCCTTTGTATAAAAATTGAAGGAATCGAATACTAAATGATGGTTATCATTATATTGTTTCATTTGGTTTACATAATCGACAGCTTCAATCCACTTTGCTCCAATACTGGTTTTCGGGAATAAGAAGAATGGTACGTATACTAAGAATGCTACTATGGATGCAATGAGCAATGTAGAGCGCATAGGTCGTGTAGTATTTAAGTTTACTACTGCTTTCATTCCTAGATTAGACCAGTAGAGTAGATAGGTCCATATTACGATGCCAATACCAACAGCGATAAGACCAGGAATACCAGCAGCATTTTTTAAGAAACCAAATGCTTCTTCAGGATTTGTCATGTATACTGCTAGTAAACTAGCTGGCGTTAAACAATGCCATGTAGTTAGATAGTATCCTATTTGTAAGAATGGGATAAGGCTCAATATCATGGTAATAATTG
>CATWLR010000257.1:0-2712 GCA_958351665.1 Veillonella infantium
GTGTAACGAAATTAAACCAATTCCAATATGAAACAAAAGAAGATCGGCAAATGGAAAATTATCGAAAGATGATTTTAGCTATGGCGAAGGGATGTGCGCGTCGTTGTTATTAAACTAGGTGACCGCCTACATAATATGCGTACCTTAAAGCATATGCGTAGCGACAAACAAAAACGCATTGCAAAGGAAACATTAGAAATCTTTGCTCCTTTAGCACATCGCCTTGGTATCTTCAATGTGAAATGGGAGTTGGAAGATTTATCATTCCGGTATTTAGAACCAGAAAAATACTATGATCTTGTAGATCAAATGAAACAAAAACGCCAAGCTCGTGAAGACATTGTAAATGATACGATGAGTCAACTCACTAAAGCGTTAGGCGAGGCCAATATTAAAGCAGATATCAAAGGGCGTCCAAAACACTTCTACAGTATTTACAAGAAGATGAAAAAGGACAATCGCGATTTATCTCAAATCTATGACTTGCTTGCAGTTCGTGTTATCGTTGATACAATTCCTGATTGTTACGCGGTACTAGGCATTGCTCATAGTTTGTGGAAACCATTGCCATATCGTTTCAAAGATTATATTTCCATGCCGAAATCTAATATGTATCAATCGTTACATACTACGGTTATCGGTACCATGGGGCAACCTGTAGAAATTCAAATCCGTACATGGGAAATGCACCGCGTATCTGAATACGGTGTTGCAGCCCATTGGCGTTATAAAGAAGGCAATAAAAATGGCGATAAGGATTTCGACCAAAAGGTTGCGTGGTTGCGCCAAGTATTGGAATGGCAAGATACAAGTAATCCAACAGAGCTTGTAAACGCTTTAAAATTAGACGTATTCTCCGGTGAAGTATTCGTATTTACACCAAAAGGCGATGTTGTTAAATTGCCGATAGGTTCTGTTCCACTAGATTTTGCATATCGTGTTCATACCGATGTAGGGCATAGATGCGTAGGTGCCAAGGTAAACGGTAAAATTGTACCTCTTGATTACACCTTACAAAATGGTGATATCGTAGATATCATTACATCTAAAACAGGTCGTCCGAGCCTTGATTGGCTTAATATTGTAGGTTCTTCTGAAAGTAAGAGTAAAATACGCAACTGGTTCAAGCGTGAAAATAAAGCTGAAAATATTGAAAAAGGCTTAGAAGCTCTTGAAAAAGAAGCAAAACGATTAAATTATAACTGGAAAGAATTGATTGCAGATAATCGACTTCAACAAGTAACTAAACAATTGAAAGCCGGTACTGAAGAGGAAATGTTTGCCGCTTGTGGCTATGGCGGCATTCCTGTAAGCACAGTGCTCTTACGCTTAATTGAACTGTATAAGAAGTCTAAAGAGGCAGAAGAATCTAAACGCAGTACAGAACAAATTATTGCGAAGTTAAAATCCCAAGGACCAAAAACTACTAAGAATGGTACGGGCGTCCTTGTAAAAGGCGAGGCCGGTGTTATGGTTCGTATGGCGAAATGCTGTAGTCCTGTACCTGGTGATGATATCATTGGTTACATTACTCGTGGTCGTGGGGTCTCTGTCCATCGTTCCGATTGTACGAGCCTAGGCCATACGCCTGAAGATTTAGAGCGCATGATTGAGGTCTCTTGGGATGGTTCCTCTGGCGAATCCTTCCACGTAGGTATCGATATTCAAGCGTACGATCGAAATGGTCTCTTGATGGAGGGGTAATGGCAGTACTTTCAGAATTGAAAATCACCATTACGAATATCAATGCGAAGGTTCAAGAGGATACAAAAAATGTAAGTATCAATGTAGTAGTTGATATTCGCGATATTTCACAATTAGATTTTGTTATGACTAAGTTGCGCCGTATTCGTGAAGTGTATACGGTACAGCGTAGTAAAGGAGGGGCTTAATGAGCGAGCAACAACTAGTACTTATGCGTATGCCCTTGGGGCCACTAGGAACAAATTGCTATGTCATAGGCGATAAAGCGGTAGGAGAAGCGTTTATTATTGATCCTGCTACAGCGGAAGTATTAGAGTCTCTTAAGAAGCATGACTTAAAACCAAAGGCTGTTTTGCTAACTCATGGTCACGGAGATCATATTGGTGGTGTTCAAGAGATTGTAGATACATATCATGTGCCTGTATATATTCAAAAGGGTGATATCCCGTATTTATCTGATCCTGAACTTAACCTTAGTGCGTATAGCAATCCTACACCGATTAAGGTAAAGGCAGATATCATCGAGGTTAAGCAAGGTGACCATATTACATGTGGCGCTATTGACCTTGAAGTACTTGAAACGCCAGGTCATACGCCAGGTGGTGTGTGCTATTACATGGAAGGTCTTGTGTTTGTAGGGGATACTCTCTTTAGAGATTCTGTGGGACGTACAGATTTTCCAAATGGCTCTTATGAGACGTTAATGGAATCCATTAAAACGCAGCTCTATAAGTTGCCTGATAATACAATGGTGTATCCTGGTCATGGGCCGGAAACAAATATAGGTTATGAAAAACAATACAATCCATTCGTTGGAGCGTAGGTTTTATAAAATTTTGTAAGAAGTAAAGGGGATAGTTATCATGAATACAACATTAGAAAAATTAAAAGAACGCATTAAAGACAAAAAATACAAATTGACTACACAACGTCAAACAATTTTACAAGCGTTCATCGATGCTGATGAAAATCACATGAGCGCAGAAGACGTATAAGTATTGGTAAAAG
>CATWLR010000258.1:0-2710 GCA_958351665.1 Veillonella infantium
GTCTTATATCACAAATATATTATATATTGTAAAATTTTTTGTGAATGTGACATAAAACACACATATTCTGAAATTAATAAGTTATAATAATCTTATATATACAAAAAAGTATATAATACATGTGCTTTTACTATAAATAGATTAGTATAACTAATGGATTTTATTTTAAAAGTACAATGGAGTGGTGAAGGTATGGATAAAAATTTAATTAACCAATTACTTGCTTTGCCGGGCGAGGAACTCCATCTTAAAAAAGGTGATTTTCTCTTCCACGAGGGGGACAAGGCAGAACACTTTTACGTAGTGTTAAAAGGTAGAATGAGCATTAAGAAGTTCGAATCTAGTGGGCACATTTTTGCGTTGCGTCTAGTAGGTCCGAATAATGTAATTGGTGAGGTTCCGTTGTATGAGGAGAACACAAGAACTTATGTGTTCAACGCCATCGCTCGGGAGGATTGCTCTGTTTATTCCATTCGCTATGATGTGTTAGAGCCAGCTATTGCAAAAGATCATTCATTGGCTATTGCGATGATGCAAATCTACACATTACATATGCGTCGTCAACAGGCAAAATACCGAGACTTGCTACTATATGGCAAGAAGGGAGCATTTTATTCTACCTTGTTGCGCTTAGCCAATAGTTATGGTGTAGAGCGCGAGGATGGTATCTTTATCGATATCGCCCTAACAAATCAAGAGTTGGCTGAATTTGCTGCCACATCAAGAGAAAGTTTAAATCGCATGCTAAGTGAGTTGCGTAAGTTGGGCTATGTAGCCTATGACAAACACCATCTAGTAATCTGTGATTTTGATGCTTTAATCGGATTGCTTGATTTAGAGGTTGATAATATAGACCCTAATATTAGTAATATCGAATAACAGTATTTTCTCCTTTGTGTTAGCTCAGCTAGCACAAAGGATTTTTTTGTAGTTTTGAAGGAGGACACGAGATGAGCTTGTTGTCTCAAAAGTTTAAGTTTCTTCGCAAGAAGAACGTATCTCCAAGCGGCCATCAAATAACTGAAGATGGCGGTCGCGAGTGGGAAAATTTTTATCGTGACCGTTGGTCTTACGATAAAGTTGTCCGCACAACGCATGGCGTAAACTGTACTGGTTCTTGTAGCTGGAATATCTACGTTAAGAATGGTGTTGTAGCGTGGGAAAATCAGGCTACTGATTACCCTGAAACACCAGATGATATGCCGGATTACGAACCACGTGGGTGCCCTCGTGGTGCAACATTCTCTTGGTATCTCTATAGCCCATTGCGCGTAAAATATCCATATGTGCGCGGCGAATTGGCTGAGCTTTGGAGAGAAGCTAAAAAGCATGCTAAGAACCCAATCGAAGCTTGGAAATCTATCGTAGAAGATCCTGAAAAAGCGAAGAAATACAAATCTGCCCGTGGTATGGGTGGCTTTGTGCGCTCCACATGGGATGAAGCGACAGAAATTACTGCTGCATCCTTATTATATACTGCAAAAACATACGGCCCTGACCGCAACGCAGGCTTCTCTGTAATTCCAGCGATGTCCATGTTGTCCTATGCAGCAGGTGCTCGTTTCCTTAACTTAATGGGTGGTTCACCATTGTCTTTCTATGACTGGTATGCTGATTTACCACCTTCTAGCCCTCAAGTTTGGGGTGAACAAACTGATACACCTGAATCTGGTGACTGGTACAATGCTGGTTACATCATGACTTGGGGTTCTAACGTACCATTGACTCGTACGCCAGATGCTCACTTCTTAACAGAGGTTCGTTACAAAGGTACTAAAGTAGTATCCGTATCCCCTGACTATGCGGAATCTACAACTTCTTCCGATGCTTGGCTCAATGTAAAAGCCGGTACTGATGCGGCTCTTGCTATGGCAATGGGCCACGTAATCTTAAAAGAATACTACATTGATAAAGAGACTCCATACTTCAAAGAGTATGCTAAAGAGTTCACAGATATGCCATTCCTTGTACGCGTTGAAGAAATCAACGGCACTGTACAACCAGGCCGTTTCTTAAATGCTAAGGATTTAGGAAGCAAAGAAGACGGTGCTGATTTCCAAACTGTATTAATTGATGAAACAACAAATGAAATCGTTGTTCCAAATGGTACAATGGGCGACCGTCACACAAATCCACAAAAATGGAACTTACGCCTTGAAAACCGCGATACAGGGGCTAAAATCGACCCTCGCTTATCCGTGTTTGATCAACGTGAAGATGTGACTGTTGTTAAGTTGCCATACTTTGGCGATGAAGAGCACGAAGGCGTAATTGAACGTGCTATTCCAACTATTACAGTACAAACTGTAGACGGTCCTGTAAAAGTAACTACTGTGTATGACCTTATTCTTGCTAACTATGGTATCGACCGTGGTATCGGTGGTGAAGTGGCAACATCTTACACAGATGACACTCCTTACACACCTACATGGCAAGAAAAAATCACTGGCGTAAAAGCAGACATCGCTATTGCCACAGCTCGTGAATTTGCAGATAATGCAGAAAAAACTAAAGGTCGTTCCATGATTATCATGGGCGGTGGTATCAACCACTGGTACCATGCTGACGTGATTTACCGCACTATCTTGAACCTTATCATGTTCTGTGGTACAGAAGGTGTTAACGGCGGTGGCTGGGCTCACTACGTAGGTCAAGAAAAGCTTCGTCCTATTGAAGGTTGGGGCGGTATCATGACAGCTAACGACTGGAG
>CATWLR010000259.1:0-2689 GCA_958351665.1 Veillonella infantium
GGATCAAGCCCACCTGTGTTACCGCCTACGCGGTATACAATACCAAGGCCTACACCAGTAGTAATACCAGCCATCATGGAACTCAACAAAGGATCCTTAATAATCATGTCATATTGCAAGAAGTTAAATAAATCAACCATCCAAGACAGCATCAATGTGCCATACAAGGTTTTGATAACAACACGGGTGCCTAGCCACTTCCAAGCAGCCCAGAATATAGGAATATTTAAAATCATATTCCAAGAACCAACGGATAAGCCCGTTAAATAATACAAAATCAAGCCTACCCCACTAATACCAGTACTCACCAATTTGTGTGGCAACACAAAGGCATCAAGGCCGGCACCAAATATGGCACATCCAAGAATGACCATAAGGCTTTCATAGATAACACTTTTATACTTAGCGAACATAGCTCCCTCCAAATTGCCATTTCACTATAAATATTCTATAATGAACTAACTAAAACATACGCTATTTACAATACATTTAGTAATAAAACAATATGCGTATACAAATTCATCATAAACCACTTAATGGTTATTTTCAATCACTTTATAAGAGTATAAAATAAACATATAAATTGCATATATTCTATATGTTACAAACGAGGCTATTATGAGTAAAAGTTTTGAGCAACTCGGTTGCAGTAAAATCAATATTGGACTTGCTATTACGGGCAAGCGTGAAGACGGATATCACGATATCGACTCTATCTTCCAATCCATTCGCCTTAGCGACTCCATTTATTTTGCGAAGCATCATTCCGTAGTTTTCTCCGGTGGCGCTCCAGAATTACCTGAGTATATGCAAAAATTAGTTACTTACGGTGAAGAAAATCTTGCCCTCAAAGCATTACGGGCAGTCCAAGAATATACCGGCTGCAAAGCGGGAGCTGCCATTCACCTATTAAAACGGGTACCTATTCAAGCCGGTCTTGGCGGTGGTAGTGCTGATGCGGCAGCTATGTTAGTAGGTCTCAATCGATTCTGGGACTTACAACTCACCCAAGAGGAACTTTTACAAATCGGTGCTACTCTTGGATCCGATGTGCCATTCCTATTGCAAGGTGGTACAGCACGCGGCACGGGGCGTGGTGAAATATTAACATACGGAAAATCTCCAGATCCACATTGGTTATTGCTAGTAAAGCCAAAGGTTTCTGTATCAACTGCCGCTGCTTATGGTCGCTTCACGAATAAGTCCGTAGCAACAAAACAAACCATCGATACAGTCCAACAACACCTAGAAAACAACGACTTAAAATCAGCATTCCTTACTAGTGCTAATACATTTGAAGAACTACTCTTCCCTGACCATGAGGAACTTGTCATTTGTAAAGAATTCTTCACTAGTCGTGGGTATCCAACGATTATGACTGGTAGTGGCCCTACAATGGTGGTATTGCTGGATAAACCAATGGAAGCATTACAACTGCAAGAAGAGATCAAAGCAGCCGGCCATGATTGGCTATCGCTTATTACAAAAACATGTACACAGGAGGACTTACCATGACAAAACGGTTACAACCAATACGCTTAGATGCGTATAAACCTCTACGCGAAGTCGTTAGTGAAACATTACGTCAAGCCATTCAAGACGGCGTGTTAAAACCGGGCGAACGCCTTATGGAAATTCCTCTAGCTGAAGAACTCGGTGTGAGCCGCACACCAATTCGCGAAGCCATTCGTAAGCTTGAGCTCGAAGGTTTTGTTGTCATGGTTCCTCGTCGTGGTACATATGTAGCCAATATATCGTTAAAGGATATTACTCAAGTATTCGAAATTCGATCTGCTCTGGAAGAACTCGCAGCAGGCCTTGCTGCCGAACGCATAACCGAAGAGGAAATCGAAACACTAGAACGAATGCTCGTAGAGATCGGCGACCATATGGAGAATAAAGATATGGAGTCCGTCGTAACAGCAGACGTAGAATTCCATGAAGTACTATATCGTGCATCTCGTAACGAACGTTTAGCAGATATCGTACATAACTTGCGGGAGCAAACCTATCGATTCCGTAGCTTTTCTATGAACCAACCAGGCCGCCTTAGAAAAACTTGGGAAGAACACCGCCAATTGGTAGAGGCCATTGCTTCACATAACGCTACACAAGCTCGAAAACTCGCTAGAATTCATATGGAACATTCTGAACAGACCTTACTACAAGGTATGGAAGAATCACCGGAATTCACTAAAGCTTAAAGAAACATCTTAGTTGCTATACAATAATAAACTATTAATAAAATCCTTCACTCTTGTGAGGGATTTTGTTTTACATAGTCTATAGAAATTGATACAATATCATTAATAATTATAAGAATTCTTTTTATGAGAAAGGAGCGTTTTTATGGAAGCAATGCTCAATGATGCTATTTCTACCATTAATGGCTATTTATGGAGTTATTTCATCATCCTTATCCTCATCGGCGCAGGTCTCTTCTTTACTATGACAACGAATTTTGTACAAATTCGTATGATTAAAGAAATGATTCGCCTTGTAATCAATGGTGCAGGTAGTTCTACAGAAAAAAATCATGTATCCTCATTCCAAGCGTTCTGTGTTAGTACCGCATCTCGTGTAGGTGTTGGTAACATCGCAGGTATTGCGATTGCTGTTGTACTTGGTGGCCCTGGTGCTATTTTTTGGATGTGGGTTATCGCTCTCATCGGTGCTGCCACTGGCTTCA
>CATWLR010000260.1:0-2681 GCA_958351665.1 Veillonella infantium
CATTTCATTATATTGACACTGGCGATGAAGATGCAGATATGTATCGTCTAACTGAGGAATGTGTACGCGTTACTGAAGACTTTATTCGCCAGCATCCAGATGAATGGCTTTGGTTCCAACATCGCTGGATGACTAAGATGGATCAAATTATTGATTATGATAAGAAGATAGCTGCACGGGAGAGGGCACATGAAAAATAATAAAAAATTAATTGCCATAGTGGCCGTTATAGTGTTGGCTCTAATTGGTCTTATCGTATATATTATGAAAGACTCTGGTGATGTGGGTACCACTCAAAATCAGAATGGTCAACTCGTTAATTTCCAAGGTGCTGACCTACAAGAGGAAAAGGATGGCAAATTAGTGTGGGCCTTATCAGCTGAAAAGATTGAATATGACCCACGGACAAAGGCCATCGTTTTGACTAATTTGAAGGGTCTTTTCTATCAAGATGATGTGACCACTACTATTACAGCTCCTCATGCTGTATTGACAGGGGACCGCAATTCTCTTGATATCGACCAAGGCGTTACAGCTACCAATACAGAAGGTGCAGAATTTAAAACAGAAGCCCTTCACTTTGATAACAAAACGAAAACGTTGACATCTAAGACGGCTTTTACTTATAACAGTAAGGATGTAACTCTTACAGGCGATAAGCTTGAAGGTAATATGTCTTTGAAAATTATTAAAGCCATTGGCAATGCAAAATTAACGAAGAAGTAATTGAGGGGAAATATGATGAATAAGAAAAAACAGATTGGTATGGCTATTTTGGCTGTACTCATGACAGCATCTGTTACAGCTTGGGCTGCAAATGACCCATTGACTATTAGCGCTGATACATTATCTTATGATGGCAATACAGGTCGTGCTGATGCAACCGGTAATGTTGTTATTACTCAAGCTGATAAAACTATGACTGGTGCCAATGGTTGGTACAACACAAAAACTCAAGAAGCAAGTCTTGAAGGTGGTGTATCTTTGATTGGTTCTGATATGGCTATGTCTGCACAATCAGTGCACAGCTATAATAATAATAAATTTACTGCTAATGGCGGTGTTCATTTACAACGTAGTGATCGTCAAATTTTTGGCGATAAAGTTGAATATAATACAGATACAGAATATGGCCTTGTATCTGGCAACGCTCGTTTAATTGCAGAAGGCACTACTTTGACAGGTAATCAAGTTGAAGGTTGGCTAAAAGAAATTCGCGCAGTAGCACAAGGGGATGTGACATTCTCTAATCCAGAACGAAACGTATCTGGCTCTGCAGAGCGTGCTACCTATACGCAAACACCTAATCAAAATGATGGGGTTGTACTCTTATCTGGCTCTGCTCATGCTGTTCAAAATGGTAATGTACTTAATGCGCCAGAGCTTAAAATTCGTTTAGCTGATGATTCTGCTGAAACATTGGGTGGTCGTAGTACACTTATCATTGTTCCAAATCAATAAGGATTAAATATGTATATAGAAACCAAAAACTTAGTCAAAACCTTTAGCGGTCGCAATGTTGTAGACGGGGTTAGTTTACGCGTTGATAAGGGGCAAGTCGTTGGGCTCCTAGGTCCTAATGGGGCAGGGAAAACTACATCATTCTATATGATTGTTGGTATTGAACGACCTAGTTCTGGTATCATTACCGTTGATGGCAAGGATATTACGAATATTCCAATGTATAAACGAGCTGCTGAAGGTATTGGGTATCTTCCACAAGAAGCATCAATTTTTCGCTCCATGACTGTTGAGGATAATATTCGTGCTATGTTACAAACAACATCGAAGAAATCTGATGAAATTGAAGCTATAGTGGAATCCCTCATTGAAGAATTTCATATTGGTCATGTTCGGGATCGTATGGGGATGCAGCTATCTGGTGGTGAACGCCGTCGTGTAGAAATCGCTCGTTGTCTTGCGTTAGAACCGAATTTTATTCTTCTCGATGAACCTTTTGCTGGCGTCGACCCTATCGCGGTTGCTGACATTCAACAAATCATTTTGCATGTAAAAAATCGCGGTATTGGCATCTTGATTACAGACCACAATGTACGTGAAACATTGGGGATTGTAGACAAGGCTTATAGTTTGAGTAGTGGTAAAATCCTACTAGAAGGTACCCCAGAAGACATCGCGAACAATCCAATCGCTCGTGAGCATTACTTAGGGGATAACTTTAGATTATAGGAGGGGACTATGAGATTATTAGATAAATATATATTAAAAGCCTTTGTAGGTCCGTTCCTATTTGGGGTATTTGCTTTTACCAGTATTTTTATTGGCACAGGCACATTGTTTAGAATTGCTCAATATATTACTGAATATGGGGCACCGTTAGTTCTCGTTATGAAAGCTTTTGTTTTGGCATTACCAAGCATTGTTATCTTAACATTCCCAATGTCAGTACTATTGGCTTCACTTATGACCTTTAGTCGCTTGAGCAGTACTAGTGAGATTGTTGTTATGCGTGCCGGTGGTCTTAGCTTTTTACGCTTAGCGATGCCTGTATACATTATTGCCCTTATCATCTCAATTGGGGCTGTTGCATTTAATGAATTTGTTGTACCACGTACAAATAATATGTATCAAACGATTGTGCGTGAACAGATTATGAAAAATGCATCACCTCAAACACAAAATCATATCGTTTTAAAAACAATGAACGGTAATGATTTAGG
>CATWLR010000261.1:0-2671 GCA_958351665.1 Veillonella infantium
CGCCGATACTTTCAAGGAATTTCAAATAATCCTCTAAGCCTTCAAAGTCCTCATTGTGAGGAATGATATTACATGTTACATGGATTTTCTTACCATGAGCATGTACAAATTCTACAGCTTCCTTTAATTCCTCATCGGAGAAATTAGAGTTACCTGCGCGCAAGCCAAAGCGTTTGCCTGCACAATATACGGCATCCGCACCATAGCGAATCGCCATTTTAAGCTTGTCCATATTACCAGCTGGACAAAGCAATTCCATAAAATGTTCTGCCATTATTTGTTGTGCCCTTTCCACACACTCACACTCATGCCATCCCCCATGGGGTAAATGGTGGTGTTAAACAATTCTTTATTTTCAACATACGTTAAGTATTCTTTTAACCGTTTTACGATAGTTTTGAACCGTTTTGGCGGCTCCTTATCGCCTCTTACATAGCCTCTAAAAAGTACATTATCCGCCAGGATAACGCCACCTTCTTTCACATGAGGCAAAATAAGTTCTAACTGTTTTAGGTATTGCCCTTTTGGCCCATCTAAAAACACTAGATCATATTCACCAGTGAGTTCCGTTAAGACTTGAGACGCATCACCTTTCAGTAATGTAATTTTATCGGCATAATCGGATTGGTTAATATAATATTTCGCCATTTCGTGACGCACATCATCTAATTCAATAGATGTAATGTGCCCTTCTTCTTTATCGAGTAGCGGAGCCATCAATAAAGCTGAATAACCAATGGCGGTGCCCACCTCTAACACAGAGGTGGGCCGGTACAAACCTATTAATTCTTCAAAGAGATGAACCTCAGATTCTCGTAGAATCGGTACATCATTAATCATCGCGTAAATACGCTGTTCATTTAAAATATCATTTAATGTCATGAAAGTAGATTCAATCTCCTACATTATTTATTGCTATTACCACTAGGAACTACCAACGTAGAACGATCCACAGATTCAGCTGGCTTTACTTCAATATGAGGTACTTGTTGTGTACTTGGTACAACATTTTGCATAGATTCTGGAGCAGGTGTTGTAGTTGGCACATAAGAGTTAGAACTAGATGATTGAGTTGCTGGTGCAGATTGAGCTGGTGCTTGTGGAGCTGGTGTTGGTGCTGGAATTTCAGCAGCTGGAACCGTTGTTGGTGTATATTTGTACGTAGGTTCCACATTAACATATTGAGAATCTGCTTCCACCGCTTCTTCAGAGCTGTAATTGTAGTTAGGCTCTGTCGTTGCCACAGCCACGTCATAGTTAGGACCAGCTTGTACTGCGGCCCCTGTATTAGAGGATGTAGCCGTATCATTACCATAGATTTTATGAACTTCCGCTAAATGTTCTTCATATGTTTTAGAGAAGTGGTTATGTCCATCTTTATCTGCTACAAAGTATAAATAATCTGTATCTTCAGAATGCAAGACTGCATCTAATGCTTTTTTACCAGGGTTCGCAATTGGACCAGGTGGTAAGCCTTTAGATACGTATGTATTATACGGGCTTTGTAATTGCGTATCACCAATAGTTACATCTTCTTTTGCATAACCAAGTACATAGGAAATTGTCGCATCAGATTGCAATGGAATACCATGGGCTAACCGTTTTTTAAATACCCCTGCAATTGTTGGACGATCTGCATCAAATAAAGATTCACGTTCAACAATGGATGCCAATGTTACAAAGTCATGAATACTCATGTGTTGAGCTTGAATTTGTTTCTTCACAGCCGGTGTGAGGTAACGATTCATTTCGTCAGCCATCATTTGAATCACTTCACGTGGTGTTGCACCTACTGGAATTTCATAAGTACTTGGGAATAAGAAGCCCTCTACCGGATATGTAGCAGGTCTTGTACCTTTCATATATGGATATGGTACAAAGGTCTTTGCTTCTGCTAAGAAATCCTTCGCCTTCATAATTTGATTTTTTTCAAGAACGATAGCAATATCACCAACTGTGTATCCTTCAGGAATTGTAACACGAATAGATTCTACATGACCTTCTTGTAATAAAGAAATGAGTTCGCGCACAGTTACCTTGTTAGGAATTTGGTAGTGACCAGTTTGAAGTTTATCATTGGTGCCGCTCAAATATAACCAAAGCTTAAAGCCTTGTGTGGAACGAATAAGACCTCGTTCATAGAGCATATCTGCAATTTCAGTGCCAGTCTGCCCTTTTTCGATGACAAGTACTTGTGTACCATCATCTTGAGCAAAGGTGTTTGGCACTAAATAAATCGCTCCCAAACCACCGGCGATGATTAATACGCCTACAATAATAAGGATTAAAATATATCTTAAGGCTTTTCTCACGACGTTGAGTTCCTTTCTGTAACATATTAGTATTTATCATCTTATTATACCATAAAGTCCATATTTCCCCTATATAAAAGGACATTATCATATTATAGGCCCCTTAATAAATAGCAAATAAAAATAGCGTATTGCCCAAAGACAATACGCTATATTTATAAAGAAGACGACTATTCGCCATCTTCCATTTCTTCATACAATTTTACTAGAGTTTCAAAGTTTTCATCATCTTCATCTAAAGGTACGTATTCTTCTACGCCTTCTTCATTTTTTTCGATGCGAGCCAAGATCATGTACGTGTCATCTTGACCTTCATGGTCGGCATCTTCATCTTGTACATGTACAAGAACGGCATACTC
>CATWLR010000262.1:0-2659 GCA_958351665.1 Veillonella infantium
GTAATTTTGCTCTTAGCTCCTGTTCCTGTGATTTACTCACCGCTAACAAGGCAGATTCATCTTGAGTCCAGGCACCAAATAAAATTTGGTCTACAACAGTTCCAACAGATTCAGGACATAATTTCGAATTAAAATGCACCCCTTATAATCCAAGGGATGCATTCATTATGATATATTTATTTAACGACGGTCAACAGCATCTTAAAGTTTTCTCGGGCATCGAGGCTATGAGGTACTTCAGATCGCAGGTAGCAGGCCTAATAGATACACATCAAAGGTATCTCCAGGGTGCACTTCGTGTATACCTTTCGGAATACATGCCAACGCATTAACAGTATATAAACCTAACATACTACTACTATTAAAGTGACGATTAGCCACAAAACGTGGAGCACCACCACCAAAGATTACTTTGCCTTGTACATAGCGATCAAAAGCATTGCGTTTAAAGATTTCCGAATCCATAACACAGGCCACTACTGGTGTAGTCCAGTTTGCCAAACCTTTATAGCGCTTTAACGTTGGCGCTACGATTAAATGCCAGCCGTTGAAAGCAGCCCCTGGATTACCAGATAGACCAAAGATAATTTGACCTTTCGGTGTCACAGCACCATAAGATGCCGCACCAGGACGCATTTGAATACGTGCATAAATAGATTTTGCCCCTAGTTTTTCATAAATAAGAGGCATCGTATCAAAAAGACCTACCGATACACCACCAGAACTGATAATAACATCTGCTTCTTCACTAAGTTTCAAAACATGATTGATTTCAGAGTCTAGTTCCTCTGGCGCATCACTTACATGATAGTGTGTAATCTTATGAAACCCTAAATCTTCCAAGAGTCCACAAATCATAGCTCTATTAGAGTTATAAATTTTACCAGCTGTTAAGCTTTCACCAGGTTCAATTACCTCATGGCCAGAGGTAAGGACTAACACGCGAGGCATTGCATTGACAGCAACCTTAGTCACTCCCAGACCAGTCAAAACAGTTTGCACCGTAGTGGTTACCTCTGTTCCACGAGGAATCACAATAGTGCCAGCACTACATTCCTCACCTTGAGGGATGATATGATCACCACATTTGTATTTACCTTGAATGGTAATTGTCGTACCTGGTTCTCCAGAGCCAACTACTTGTTCCTGCATAATTACAGTATCACATGTATCTGGTACAGGTGCTCCAGTCATAATCCGCACTGCATGACCAAGTTCAACAGGGTTATCCCATACAACGCCGGCACCAATAATACCGTCCACAATATATTCATTACGATCTGCTTCGTAGGCAATGGCATAGCCATCCATAGCAGATTTAGGAAAGGCTGGTACATCAGTTGATGCCATAATATCTTCAGCTAATACGTACCCCTTCGCAGCCTTAACAGCAATAGTTTCATTTTTATGAACTTTTGTTTGTAAGGCCTCATCCCATAATTGAAGGGCCTCCTCAACAGTAACGACGGCCATGTAAACTCCTCATCATTTCCTGTATGTGACGTACTAATCCAGGTACGTCTTGATCCAATTCGCTAATTTCGATTGTAGCCACTCGGTCCATATCATCCGAGATTAGCTCTTCCGTATGTCCCTCTTGTGTAACCTCTATAATAGGGGCAATGCCTTGGGACCTTGTTTCTAGTATAACTATATCCACAGGCATAAACTGTGATATTTCATACAGATTTGATTGTTCTTTAGTGTGTATACGAATCGCTGTTTCATTAGGGCCTGCAATAGCCACCGCATCAGCACCAGCTTTATAAGAAAGGTCTGTATCGGTTCCTTCATGATCCATTTGAAAGCCGTGTTTATCACTCTTTACAACGCCTACAGAAAATCCAGCTCGTTGTAACTCAGCTACAAGACGGGTTACTACCGTAGTCTTACCTGTTTTACGTTTTGATGCTACTACACTAATAAGCGGCACACGACGAAACTCATTTTCTGCTAATGCACGAGCCCATTGATAGTCATCATAATGATTTACATTACTTAGCTCCCAATCATAATCACTGGCATCAATAGATTCAACATGACCAATCGTATCAAGGGCATGCTGCAACGATACGTCTTGACCGGCTAGAATAGATGGAAGTAATGATACAATATGAGGCCTATAAATTCCTGCCATAGGTTCTGGCTTACCACTAGAACCAGTAGGAACTATGACATTCCAATTATTATGATTCACTTGATATAACCAATCATAATATAAATCCATAGGCATAAATGGCATATCTACAGCCATCACCGCATAGGCAGGACTCATTCCAACAGCTAGAGCACTATAAAGTCCCCCTAGAGGACCACATCGCTCAATAGAATCCCGAACGATAGAAACTTTTTTCTTTTCATCGTTCGACAATGTATCAATAATATGAGTCTGAATGGCATGTCCTAACTGATTATCATCACCAATGGAGATGATAATATCATCCACATCCGCTTCTAATCCCTTACGAAGTGCATGAGATATGAGGCTTTCACCATTAACCCAAGGCAATAATGCCTTAGGTTGCCCCATTCGAGAACTCAAACCACCAGCCAAAATAATTAAACCTAATTTATCCACGACGTCCTAAACCTCGTTTAACACCTTTGTAGATGTTTAGTATAACAAAAATTTTTAAATTCCCATCTTGCACCATATAAG
>CATWLR010000263.1:0-2643 GCA_958351665.1 Veillonella infantium
ATTGGAGACACATCGCTCACTACATCTTTTAAAAGATTATAGCGTAATAACAATGCTTTTTCTGCTAATTCAAGACGTTTATCTAAAATTTCAAAATATTTTTCTTCACTACCACGAGCCAAAATACCAATTTGTGGCAAGTTTAAGCTTACAACGCCCATATTAAAGCGACCATCAAATTTATAGTGGCCCTTTTCATCCTTCCAAGGAGATAAGAAAGAGCGGCATCCCATTGGGCTAAATACATTCCCTTCATAGTTTTCCTTCATCTTCTTAGCGGAGATGTAATCTGGGTACATGCGTTTAGCAGTGCATTGTGCAGCGAGCTCAGTCAAGTAATAATATGGACTATCAGGTGTTACATTATGTTCATCAAGTACATAAATCAATTTAGGGAATGCCGGTGTAATATATACATCAGCTTCATTTTTTACACCTTTAATACGTTGACGCAAAATCTCTTCTGTAATAAGAGCAGCTTCCTTAGCATATTCATAATCAGGTTTAAAATACATGAACAACGTAACAAATGGAGATTGACCATTTGTAGTCATCAATGTATTGATTTGATACTGGATAGTTTGAATACCATCCTTAACCTCTTTACGCGTACGTTTCCAAGCAATTTCACGAGCCTTTTCCATATTGGGCTCCATACCGTAAATCTCAACTTGTTCTTCAATAACATTGTTAAGAATCTTTTCGTAAGACTTACGTACAAATGGTGCCAAAATGCGATCAATGCCATTAATACTTTGACCGCCATATTGACCAGATGCAACTTGAGCAATAATTTGTGTTGTCACTGTACATGCAACCTGGAAAGACTTAGGTGTATCAATCTTCTTACCATTGATAACTGTACCATTTGTAAGCATATCTTCCAAATTGATTAAGCAACAGTTAAACATAGGCTGGATAATGTAATCCATATCATGGAAGTGAATGGCACCACTATCATGAGCCTCTAAAATATCTGTAGGAATTAATTTACGGCGCGCAATATCCTTAGATACTTCACCGGCAATTAAATCACGTTGTGTAGATACAATCGCAGCATCCTTATTAGAGTTTTCGTCAAGAACGCTAACATTACTACGGTCTAATAAACCAATTACATCATCATCTGTAGTATTTTGACGACGTTTAAAAGCTTGAACAGCTTTGTAACCTTCATAGGCACGTGCCGTTGCAGGATTATGATACTCAATCAACTTATAATACACTTGATCTTCAATAGCATAAATTGTCATGTCCTTTTGGAGCTTTGTAGCATATTCTTCAATTTCATCAGCAATACGCTGTGCCAACCCCTCTTCGTACAACCCTGTACTACTATGCTCGGCTTTTTCTATAGCCAAAGCAATTTTGTTTTTGTCGAAAGGTACCTTTGTACCATCCCGTTTAATGACCTGCAACATATTGGCAACCTCCCCATTTTGTTACCGCTGAAATATATGTTATGACAAAGAAAAAAGTATGGTATACCATACTTTTATAAATTTATATGTAAAAATGTAAAGAATTATTAGTAAACTCTCTATTTTTACCGCTAACTCAGTATACTATATATGGTGGTTGTTTTCAAGAATAAATACTATATAAAGTAAAAATAGGTTCTTTTAGCCATGCTAATATAGCATGAATAAAAGAACCTATTTAAATTATAATGTAAACCCAAATAGACGAGTCAAGAAGTTAGATTTTTGACCTACCCAACTAGAAGGAACAGTAGGATAGAATGTGCGATCAGCTAAAAGATCCCGCTCATTGAGATGAATATTTGGCAACAAATCTTTTTTGTATGTACTGTCTAATTTAGAAATAGCTTCTACATACCCTTGATGCGCTTGTACATCACTTTCATTGCAATAACCAGTGCCAAAGAAATGAATTAATCCATTACGATATAATTCGATCGCTCTATGATAATTAGGATTATTATGATTAAAGGATGCCATGTTACATTGAATTAAAATCCCTTTATCTACCCATTCCAATAACTGTTCTGGTTTTGTAAATAATTGGCGATGCGTTTCTACTTCACTAATGATAGGGACAATGTCCATATCTAGTAAGCTTAGCAACCATGCATTAATATGGTGAACCTTACTATTTTCAGGTAATGCTACTAACATAAAATGGCTATTACCCAACAAATACTGATTGCGATGAGCAACGATATATTCAACCATTTCATCACAAAGTAAAACGCGAGCACCACTGTGAATAGTAACATCCACTTGTTGCTCCCCTACTGCAAGTTTTACATCATTCAATGTTGTTTCCATTTCATCCCAAGTATTCATATCCATAGATACTATTACATCAGGTGTACTGAAAATATCTGTGATTCCTTGTTCAGCCAAGGATTTTATCATTTTTACTGATTCTGCCATTGTTTGTGGCCCTTTAGGCCCTAACACAGCTGGCAAAATGCAACCATGTAAGTCAACCACGCGATTCATATTCTTTCCCTTCTACTTACGATAACCCCTTACAGATATCGTTCTCTTTATAAATTTCATGTTGTTCTCATTTATTTTTCATTTTCTATTCATGATTATATCAAGGGAAAAGTAGCTTGTATAGTGATTTTTATATAAAAATAGATAAATTATAATGTGTTTATTTAATATATTA
>CATWLR010000264.1:0-2633 GCA_958351665.1 Veillonella infantium
CTGTATACAACTGTATATATATTAATTATTGTGATAATGGTAATTTTCTCATAATTTTTTTCATACCTACAAAAAAAATTTTTATCCCTTTATCAACTACCTATCAATTTATGATTAATAAATATAATATTTATAAGTATGGTTAATGTAAATATAGTATCTATACATCTTAAACCCTTAAAAGACCGAATATATATTTCTTAAATACCTAAAAGACCTACTGTAGGCATAAGTAAAATTAATACAGTCTCACTATAACTACCTCAAGCTTACATATAACACCAAAAAGAGGCTGTTACTTAGTAACAGCCTCTAATAAGACGAGAGATATTCAGTTAATCGATACTTTGTTGTAAGCGGTGCGCTTTGCGTGTAGCCCACGCTTTACGCAAAACATAGATCACAAGACCAATGCTTACTGCCACTGCACTACCGAGCATAGCATCAACACCACATGCGTAAATAGCATACAAGCAGTAGATAATGCCAACACCAAATACGTAGTTAGAGCGTTTAATGCGGCTTTCAGCTACGCCAGCCATACGCATCATTGTAGGTACTGCTAAGATGCACAATACATATGGTACTACGTTAGTTACAACCGCCAAATTTACCAATACTTCAAATTGCTCACGCAAGGAATCACTTGCAGTGAACAATGTAAGTAATGTTTCAACAGCGAGTAGAATAAATACGCCACGAACAGGAGCATCTTTACTATTTACACGAGCAAATACTTTAGGGAAGTAACCATGTTCCGCTGCGCTTTTGAATACGCGGGACAATGTGAATTGCCAGCAAAGCAAAGCGCCAAAGCAAGAAATAACCATTGCAGCCATCACGATGTTTGCAATTGTATCATTGAACATGTATACGAATGTCAAACCGAATGGTGCGTTAGAATTTAATAAGTCGATGTTAGGCACGATACCGGCCATAACATTTGTGGACAAGATGTAAACCACTGCCACTGCTATTGTACCCGCTACAGTTGCGATAGGTACGTTTTTCTTTGGATTCTCAACAGCATCAGCATTAGCCGCTGCGGACTCAAACCCTAGGAAGCCCCATAATGTTAGGGAAATAGATTGTTTTACCGCATCATAAAGCGGAAGATCATTTGGGTTCCATGCCGCCCAATAGATAGACGGATCAAACCAATACCAGCCGATTGTACCAATTAATAAAACCGGCACAATAGAGCCCCAAATAGTCATGTTGCTGAGTCGACCTGTGAAGCGATTACCTCTAAAGTTTAGAATCGCTGCAAACCACAAGAGCACAATTGTTACTTGACTTGTTTGTGTCGCATTGAGGTCAACACCAAAGAAAGCTGCGCCATAACCTACGGCAGATACCGCGATGGCGATATTAGCAATGATGAGAGATATGCTGTAAGCATAGCTCGCCATAAAATGTCCAGTTTTACCGAAGCGATGTTCTGCATAACCGCCCATGCCCCCTTGTTTTTGGGAGAACATACCCGCTTGAGCAAAAATATACGCTAGTAAAAGCGCACCCACAGCTGTCACGAGCCAAGATAAAACTGAAATAGTACCAACTTGAGCCAAATTAGTTGGTAACATAATGATCCCAGCTCCTAGCATATTGGCTGCTACCATTGTGGTTAGCTGGAATACAGACATTTTTTTAGCGGTGGTTTTCATGTATCAATCCCCTTTCAAAAGGTGAATTTTTTCTCGTCCATAATTCACTTAAATATAATATACCGCTAAGTAAATTCAGTTCGTGCTGTGATGGGCTTGAATGTGAATTTACCGTTGTTATTCTTATTACGAATTAAATAATAACACCTATGAACTCAAAATGAAAGTACTTTATTGGCGGACAAGCATTATTACACGAATTGAATAAATCATAGTTAATTTATCATCTAAAACGAACAGAACTCATTTTAATAATGACAGAGTATATTTTTACCCCATTTTATTCTGTTTATATATGTGATTTTTACTATCTATCATGGTTATAGTGTCGTAGTACAAGACTATTGTTTTCGCACAGTCCACTGTACACGTACATAAATTTACACTATTTTAATAGTAGTTTATCAATTAGAATGACTCTTTTTCTAGGTATCATCTATCATATAAATAAAAAATCGATATACACATAAGCTTAAAGGTTAATATAAAGCGCTTTAACATAAGACTTATATGTATATCGATCTTAAATTTTCAATGTCACATGTAACGATTACTCTGAATGTTACTCTTATACAGGATGCGGCCCTAAATCAAAACATTAGACTTACTAAAGCAGTTATGCTTGTACAGATTCAACAATTGCTTTCCACTGAGCAATTTGTTTTTCTTCTCCGGCGATAACAGCTTTACCATTGTTACGTTGTCTTTCCACACATTCTGGAGCAGTACCAGAATAGTTATTACGGCCTGCTACACAGGCTTCGATGGAAATAGCATCAAGGATATCTGCATCAAAATGATGTGAGATAGCTTTGAAGTCCTCAACGGATAAATCAAGCAATACGCAACCTTTTTCAATGCAATGATGTACAGCATTACCTACGATTTCATGAGCTTCACGGAATGGAACACCTTTTTTCGCAAGGTAATCGGCCATATCTGTAGCATTAGAGAAGTCATCATCGA
>CATWLR010000265.1:0-2611 GCA_958351665.1 Veillonella infantium
CTACAATAGCAGTTATAGTCTTCTTACCTTTAGTGCTCAAAATATCATCAAAGATGCGATATAAACGAGCATAAATGCGCAGCACATTGCCGTCTACAGCTACCTCTGGTTCGTTGTACGCCATAGATAGCACAGCCCCAGCTGTATAAGAGCCTACACCCTTCAAGGACTCCATCGTCTTGCGGTCACGGGGCACAATACCACCGTAATTTTCAACTACGTCCTTCACGCCAAGGCGTAAGTTGCGAGCACGGCTATAATACCCCAGTCCTTGCCAAGCATGAACTACCTCATCCTCAGTAGCCTTTGCTAAGGCCTCTAAGGATGGAAATAAACGCATCCAGTTGTCATAATAGGGCTTCATCGCCTCAATGCGTGTTTGTTGGCTCATCACCTCGGACACCCAAATCTTATAAGGGTCTCCACAATCACGCCACGGCAATTCTCGCTTATTCACATCATACCACGCCAACAGCTGTGGCACCCACTTAGAGTTCTTTTTATCAGTCATATTACCTCAAAACATTATAAATTTAGGACTCTAGTACCACTTTCGTAACTACATAGCTCCTTTTTTGTACTTTAATATCCACTAGCCTTATCTTGATGTAAGCTAATAAGGTCCAACTTATCCGTTAATATACAGATCAATGCGCGCCAAGTGTTCGCTTTCAAGAACGGTATCCACAGTGGTCAAATCCATCTTATCTACCGTACTGTTATCTCGGCCAAATACGATAGGTCCTTTTAACTTCTTGCCTTCTAGCAGCATTGGCAACCATTGTCGGTCACCATCCCACATGCGGTCGTAAGGAATTTCGTCTACTGTTAGCCAATGAGGTTCCATTTCGTCCGTTTCCTCTACATTGCCTGTGAAAGCACGCAAAAAATACACATAACCTACATGTGTTAAGCTTTCATCAAAAGGAAATTGAAAATCAAAGGCAGCCACACATTCTAAATCTTCCGGACGGCCATGAAGTCCAGATTCCTCAAATAATTCGCGAATAGCACAGTCTCGGAAGCTTTCACCAGCCTCGAGTTTACCACCAAATCCATTATATTTATCAGCCCCGAAACCACGTTTCTTACGACCTAGCAATATGCGATTTTGTTCATCAATGGGAAATACGAGCGTCGTCGGTTTCATAGGGCCTCCTTTATCGTTAAAATAATACCCTATTATTATACCATTATTTCATGTACGAATGGGCTAATTATGGTATGATTAAGAGTATAGATTTTCTTATACGGAAGGAGGCACATGATGAATAAACCACTACGATTTAACATCGCACTAGGGCGCACAAAGCCTGTTAATATTCGCAACGAAGAAGTGCGCTGCCCCTTCTGTGATCGTTCAAAATTAACGGATATTCTAGATACATCAGGTCATATCATATGGCTCATGAACAAATATCCTGTATTAGATAAAACATGGCCAACGGTTATTATTGAAACAGAAACGGACGAAGGCGAATTTTCTACATTGCCTGCCGATGAAGCGGCTCGCATTCTCCAATTTGGTCTAGATAAATGGCGTGAAACACGAGAACGGAAAGAGTTCAAATCAGTACTCTTCTTCAAAAATCACGGATACATGTCTGGCGGTTCCATCCGCCATCCTCACAGCCAAATTATAGGCCTTGAGGATTACGATTACCACGAAGATATTACGACCCAAAATATGGACGGCTGGCTCTTACACGAGGATCAAGATGTGCGCATCACCTTGTCTACCCAGCCCATCATTGGTTTCTTCGAGTACAACATTCGTTTCAAACCAGATGCACCGGTTCGCTCCGTTGCATTGCGTTTACAACAGGTATTGCGGTATGTATTGCGCAGCATCGCTAATTACAGCCAGTCCTATAACTATTTTGTATATAATCTTGAGGATGGTTACGACTATATCAAGGTAGTAGCCCGTTATGTCACAACACCACTTTACGTAGGTTACAAAATTCCTCAAACTTGCGACGAGGAACGAGCTGCAAAAATCATTCAAGATATTGCGCCGTACTTCCACGCCTCTAAATAGTTTAATTATACAAATTGTATCTAAATAATTTTGATGATATATTTGAAAGGATGTTTATGAAAGTATTTGCCATCGGCGACCTCCATCTATCTGGCAATCCTCCCACAAAGCCGATGGATATTTTTGGTCCTCACTGGGATAATCACTGGAGCCGCATCAAAGAAGATTGGATGGCCCGTGTGACAGATGATGACATCGTCTTTCTCGTAGGTGACATGAGTTGGGCCCTTCGCCTGGATGAAGCAGCTTGCGATTTACAAGAAATTGCATCTATGCCCGGCAAAAAGTATATGATTCGCGGTAACCACGACTACTGGTGGGCCTCCGCTAACAAGATGAGAAACCTCATGGGTGATGCTATCACCTTTTTACAAGGCCATGGTACAGCAGAACTCATTCAAACAGAAGAAGGCCCTCACATTATTGCCTTTGGTGGAACACGGGCCTACCTCTGCCCTGGCGACTCCCATTTCACACCAGAAACAGACCAATCCATTTACGATAGAGAACTGATGCGTACCGAATCAGCGCTGCAAGAAATGAATGCAGCTGTGAAAACACTAATAGAAG
>CATWLR010000266.1:0-2604 GCA_958351665.1 Veillonella infantium
GGGTGGTAACTTTATTGAAAAATCTGCTGCGGCAGGTTCAGGTCTCCATTTCTTTTTGACAGTATATCATCTTGATACGTCCTCTGAAAGCAATGTAAACAAGATTTTAGATAACTTAGCCCACAAATTCTATTATGAAAACTATGTAAACGGTGAAAGAAATCTTTCTGGTACAGTATCCATCGCGTCTAAAGGCATCGTGTCTAGCTTCCAAAAAGCATTGACTACAGACCAAAAAGAAGGGGATATTACTTGGAAAGACGGCAATGGTCAAGGGTCCTATGTGGTGCCGGAACCAAAACCTATACCGACTCCGGATCCTAAACCAGTTACGCCTGTAACTCCAGACCCTAAACCAGTTACACCAGTAACTCCGGCTCCAAAACCAGTTACACCAGTAACTCCAGATCCTAAACCAGTTACGCCTGTAACTCCAGATCCAAAACCAGTTACACCAGTGACTCCGGATCCTAAACCAGTTACACCAGTAACTCCGGATCCTAAACCAGTTACACCAGTAACTCCAGATCCAAAACCAGTTACACCAGTAACTCCAGATCCTAAACTAGTTACTCCTGTAACACCAGATCCTAAACCAGTTACACCTGTGACTCCGGCTCCTAAACCTGTAACACCAGTAAATCCTAACCCTGTTATTCGTGGTGCTTACGATACACCTCATATGCGTGGTATTCGCTCTGCTGTAGTAGGTAATATCAACGCTTGGCGTACAGTAGCTGATGATATGTATCGTCCTCGCGTATTGCAACAAGGTGAACCAACTGGTATTTGGGCTCGTATCGGTGGTGGTAAGTACAGCTACTCTGGCAGCGGTATCGACACAGCTACAGATTATACACGCATCCAAGGCGGTTATGATGCTAAAATCAGCCGTGGTTGGACTGTAGGTGGTCAAGTATCCTACCTTCGTGGTTCTGAAGACTATGTATTCGATGGTTCCGGCAAGGTGAAATCCTTCTCCGTAGGTGCGTATGGTTTGAAAGACCTTGGCAAAGATCAATATGTACATGTAGAAACTCAAGTTGGTCGCGTATCTAATGACTTTACAGCTCGTAATGAAATCGGTGAAGCTATGTCTGGCGATACAAAATCCAATGCGTACAGCATCGGTGTTCGCTACGGTAAAACATTGAAATACGCTAATGGTTTCTATGTAGAACCACAAGCACAATTGAACTTTACACACTTCGGTGGCCGTAACTTCACTGTAGATAATGTATCTGTTAACCAATCTGGTGTAAACAGCACTTCTGGTAAAATCGGCCTTGAATTGGGTAAACAATTTGGCAATGGTAACCTTTATACAAGATTTGCTGCAGGTCATGCTTTCACAGGCAATGTAAAAACTGCATTTGCTAGCGGTAGCGTAATGAAATTAACAGAACAAGACCTCAAAGGTACTTGGACTGAACTTGCTTTCGGCGGCCGTTATGGCTTTAATAGTAACAATAGCGTATTTGCTGATGTCGCTACAGGTTTGTCTGGTGATTACCAAGCAGACTGGGGTGTAAATGCAGGATTTACGCATAAGTTCTAAGTGTAGATTTATTAAATAATCTTTTTGTACAATAGCTAACATATATAGCCTCCTAATAATAGAGTCATGACTTTATTATTAGGAGGCTTTTATTGTATGGAGCATAGAACTAACTATATAGCCACCTATGCATTTTTCTTCTAACCTTAAGGAAAAACTATATAGACGAAATACGATATATTGTGTATACTAATGAAAATAGTAAGCATACTAGGATTTATTGATAGATGCTTACTGTATAAATAAATTTACCATGCTTAGTATGGGGATTTCTATGGGGATAACCATTCCTATAGAGATAATATCTAGTGTATGATAAATGAAGCCACTCTGGGGAGGGCGGCTTCTAATGAGGAGAACTTATGAAACTAATTAAATTATTACCTATTATGGCAATTGCTTCTGTATGTGTTGCTGGCCAAGTACATGCGGCACAAGATCCTTTGATGATGCCTGAACAACCTGCGGCTCCTTTGACTGCAGAACAACAAGAAATCTCTCTTGCTGTTCCTAGTGAAGAGGTAAAAGCTGTAGTATCTGAATTTGCAGCATTCCAATTGGGAATGAGCAATGCTTTAATCAAAGACGACAATCGCGTAATGTCTGGTCAACAACGTTATACTAATAACGTGTTGTACTACATGAATGTTCGTCGTGACTGGTACATTACAAGCCATCGCTATAAAAAAGATAGCTATGCTCGCGTAGCATTAGACCGCTTGTACTTAGATTACAAAGAATTCTTCACAAACCACACAACTGTGTCTGACATGAATCAAGCTGAATATGAAAACCAAATTTTGGCAATTCTTGAAAAGAATACAGCTAACATGTCTAATGATGAATTGCGTTTCTACATGAACGAAATGGTAATCTACAGCTTGAAAGAAGCTATGCGTGACGGTAATAACCGCGTTAAACGCATCCGCTAATCAGTATATATAACTATATATCTATGAAAGAGGTAACGGCATAGGCTGTTGCCTCTTTTGTTTTCAAAACAAATGCCCTCGTAGGAACAAATTCTACGGGGGTCTGTTTATTAA
>CATWLR010000267.1:0-2600 GCA_958351665.1 Veillonella infantium
CACCTGTGCTCAACACGGATTCACGGTTAACTATGCATTTAGTTACTTCCGGCATGGAAGGAACTTCAAACATAACGCGTTTCATCACCTTTTCAATGATAGCACGCAAACCACGAGCACCTGTTTTTCGCTGTAATGCTTCATCAGCGATTTCTTCTAATGCATCTTCAGTGAAAGTTAATTCTACACCATCAAGGGATAGAATTTTTTCATATTGTTTTGTTAATGCATTTTTAGGCTTTGTCAAAATTTGGATCAATGCATCTCTATCCAATTGATCTAATGTTACCATTACTGGCAAACGACCAATGAACTCAGGGATTAAGCCAAACTTCAATAAATCTTCAGGTACAACATCCTTCAAGATAGCCGATACATTACGTTCTTCTTTACGTTGTACATCTGCACCAAAACCAAGGGTTTTCTTAGCGGTACGCTTAGTAATAACCTTGTCCATACCATCAAATGCACCACCACAAATAAAGAGAATATTTGTAGTATCAATTTGAAGCATTTCTTGATTTGGATGCTTTCTACCACCTTGAGGCGGAACAGAAGCTACGGTACCTTCTAAGATTTTAAGCAATGCTTGTTGTACACCTTCACCAGACACATCACGTGTAATGGAAGGGTTCTCAGACTTACGAGCAATCTTATCAATTTCATCGATATAAATAATACCACGTTCAGCCCGAGCTATATCATAATCTGCAGCTTGGATAATTTTGAGCAAGATATTTTCCACATCTTCCCCTACATAACCAGCTTCAGTTAAGCTTGTAGCATCTGCAATAGCAAATGGTACTTCTAGCATTTTCGCTAAGGTTTGAGCCAATAGTGTTTTACCACTACCAGTAGGACCAATGAATAAAACATTAGCCTTTTGTAATTCTACATCATCAACTACATTATCTGTTTGTAAACGTTTGTAGTGATTATATACAGCCACAGCTAAAGAGATTTTAGCATCATCTTGACCAATAACATATTCGTCAAGATGAGCTTTAATTTCTCTCGGCGTTGGCAATTCTTTTAAGTTGAAGTCGTCCGTCTCTACTTCACCTAACTCATCAGCAATAATACGTTCACATACTTCAACGCATTCATCACAAATATATACGTTAGGACCCGCTACTAATTTGCGGACCTCTTCGCTTGTGCGTCCACAAAAACTGCAGCGCATAGTGTCTTTATCTTTTGCCAAGGGGCGCCTCCATTACTTGCTTTCTACAGGTTCTCTTGTGAGCACCTCATCAATTAAGCCGTATTCAACGGCATCCTGAGCACTCATGAAGTTATCGCGATCTGTATCGCGCGCTACAACCTCAATATCTTGTCCACTGCGAGAAGCTAAGATACCATTTAATTCTTCACGCATACGAAGAATCTCACGGGCATGGATTTCAATTTCAGATGCTTGCCCTTGAACACCACCTAATGGTTGGTGAATCATAACGCGTGCATGAGGCAACGCATAACGTTTGCCCTTGGCACCTGCTGTTAAAAGCACTGCCCCCATGCTCGCTGCAGAGCCTACACAAATGGTAGACACATCTGGTTTAATATATTGCATCGTATCATAAATAGCCATGCCGGCAGTTACAACACCACCGGGGCTATTAATATACAAATGGATATCCTTATCAGGATCCTCTGCTTCTAGGAATAACATTTGCGCAATAACTGCATTTGCTACATTATCATCAATAGGTCCACCTAAGAAGATAATGCGATCCTTTAACAAGCGAGAGTAAATATCATAGGAACGCTCACCGCGTTCGCTTTGTTCAACTACGATTGGTACATACATATATTCACCTTTTCATGTACCTAGTTGAGCAAACTATTATTTAGCCGCTTCAGCGCCTTTTGCATTATCAATAATGAATCGAGCTGCTTTTTTGCGAGCTACAGAGCCTGCCAACATAGCTACACGACCTTCTTTTGCAATAATATCCCAAACTTCTTTAGGATCTGCCCCAAAGTTTTGAGCCATAATGAAGATTTCGCGATTCATATCATCTGGAGTTACTTCGATACCTTCAGCAGTTGCAACAGCGTCCAATACTAAATCAGCGCGTACATTTTCAGCTGCGGAATCTTTGTATTCAGAACGTAAATCTTCGATAGTTTTGTTGGAGAATTTCAAGTAGTCATCAAGTTTCAAGCCACGGCCTTCCATGTTCATAGCCAATTCTTGAATCATTTGTTCTACACGATCTTCGATCATTACTTCTGGGATTTCAACAGTAGCGTTTTTAACAGCTGTTTGAATCAAGTCAGCATTGTAAGTATCGATTGCGCGACGGGAAGCTTCTTCTTCCATTTTAGCGCGAAGATCTTTTTTCAATTCTTCAATAGTTTCGTAAGAGCTTGCTTCTTTTGCGAACTCGTCGTTCAATTCAGGTAACTCTTTACGTTTGATGTCATGAATATGAGTTTTGAATTCTGCTTCTTTACCAGCAAGTTCTGCTACGAAGTAGTCTTCAGGGAATGTTACTTTTACAGTTACATCATCACCAGCTTTAGCACCGATCAATTGATCTTCAAAGCCAGGAATGAAGCTACCAGAACCGATTTGTAATGGGTAAGATTTACCT
>CATWLR010000268.1:0-2597 GCA_958351665.1 Veillonella infantium
GTCAATATGAACCTATGAGCGTAGCAGAAATGGTTATTAATCTTTACGCTGGTACAAAAGGGTATTTAGCAAATATTCAAGTAGATGATATTTTAGCGTTTGAAGCTGAACTTTTACGTTATATAAAAGCTAACTATCCTGAAATCATCACAAATATTGAAACGTCTAAGAAAATTGACGAAGATACTGAAAATCTATTGAAACAAGCAATCCCAGAATGTGTAGAAGCATTTGGTTCTACGCATACATTAGTGTCTCGTAAGGAGGCGTAATGTATGGCTAGTGCACAAGATTTGCGAAAACGCATAAAAAGTGTTACCAATACGCAACAAATTACTAAAGCGATGAAGATGGTAGCCTCTGCTCGTCTTCGTAAGGCGCAAACTAAAGCGGAAGCTACTCGTCCTTACGCAGAGAAGATTGGGCAAATCTTGCGTCATATATCTAATAGTGATTTAGAAGGCTTTAGCAGTCCTTTGTTAGAGGTACGCCCTATAGAACGCACATGCTATATCGTAGTAGGTGCCGATAAGGGCCTTGCAGGGGCATTCTCGTCTAATGTGTTGAAGTTTGCTATGGAACAATTGCATGGTAAATCTTCCGATACATACCGTGTTATCACGGCAGGCAGAAAGCCTAGAGATAGCATGAAATCTAGAGGTATTCATATCGATAAGTCCTATGCGGGCTTTTCTGATAAACCATCCTATGAACATGCGCGTAGCATCATGCATGAAGCACTTTCACTATACGAACGTCATGAAGTTGACGAAGTCATCATGATCTATACACGTTTTGTAAATTCTATGACGCAAATTGCACAGGCTGAGCGCTTGTTGCCGATAGAGCAACCACAAGATGAGGTAAAGGGCGAAGAGTATGATTTCATGCCATCTGCTGTATCTGTCTTGGAGGCGTTGTTACCAAAATATTTAGAGATTACTGTTTATAATGGATTGTTGCAATCTGCAGCAAGTGAATTGGGTGCTCGTATGACCGCTATGACATCTGCTACAGATAATGCAGGGGAACTCATTGATTCCTTAGGTCTTGAATATAACAAGTTACGTCAATCTAGCATTACAAACGAAATTTCTGAAATCGTTGGTGGCGCTAATGCCTTGCAATAAATAAGGAGACATTTGTCGATGAGTAATAATATTGGTAAAGTTGTGCAGGTCATTGGCCCAGTTGTAGACGTGCGCTTCGATGCTGGTCATTTGCCAAGCATCTACAACGCCATCAACATCTACCATGATCATAAGGCACATGATAGACAAAAAATTGTAGTAGAGGTTATGCAACACTTAGGCGACGATACTGTACGTTGCGTTGCGATGAGCTCTACTGACGGTATGACCCGTAATATGGATGCCGAAGATACTGGTGCTGCAATTGCGGTTCCTGTAGGCGAAGGCGTGTTGGGTCGTATCTTTAACGTATTGGGTGAAACTGTAGACCATGATCCAGCTCCAGTTGTAGCTGATGAAAAATGGCCTATTCACCGTCCAGCACCTAAATTTGATGACCTTTCTCCAGATACTAAAATTTTGGAAACAGGTATTAAGGTCGTTGACCTTATCGCTCCATATGTAAAAGGTGGTAAAATCGGCCTCTTCGGTGGTGCCGGTGTAGGTAAAACCGTATTAATTATGGAATTGATTCACAATGTTGCCACAGAGCACGGTGGTTACTCCGTATTCTCCGGCGTAGGCGAACGTACTCGTGAAGGTAACGACTTGTGGAATGAAATGAAAGAGTCCGGCGTTATTAACAAAACAGCTCTCGTATATGGCCAAATGAATGAGCCACCTGGGGCACGTATGCGCGTAGGTCTTACAGGCCTTACAATGGCTGAATACTTCCGTGATGTGAAAAAACAAGACGTGCTCTTGTTCATCGATAACATCTTCCGCTTTATTCAAGCGGGCTCTGAAGTATCTGCCCTCTTAGGTCGTATGCCATCTGCCGTAGGTTATCAACCTACATTGGCTAATGACGTAGGGGCATTACAAGAACGTATTACATCTACCAAAGAAGGTTCTATTACTTCTGTACAAGCTGTATACGTACCTGCCGATGACTTAACTGACCCTGCTCCAGCGGCGACATTCGCTCACTTGGATGCGACAACAGTATTGTCTCGTTCCATTGCGGAACTTGGTATCTATCCAGCGGTGGATCCGTTAGATTCTACAAGCCGTATTTTGGACCCACATGTACTTGGTGAAGAACACTATGAAGTAGCGCGTGGCGTGCAAGAAGTATTGCAAAAATATAAAGATCTTCAAGATATCATCGCAATCCTTGGTATGGAAGAATTGTCTGACGAAGATAAATTGACTGTATCTCGTGCGCGTAAGATTCAACGTTTCTTGAGTCAACCGTTCTTCGTAGCTGAAGTATTTACAGGTTCTCCTGGTAAATACGTACCATTGTCCGAAACATTGAGAGGCTTTAGAGAAATCCTTGATGGTAAACATGATGATTTGCCAGAAGGGGCATTCTACATGGTTGGTACCATCGATGAAGCCGTTCAAAAAGCAAAGGAAATGCAAGAGAAGGGGGAATAATCCATGGCGGAACCTATGACCCTA
>CATWLR010000269.1:0-2587 GCA_958351665.1 Veillonella infantium
ATCCTAATTTGCCAAATCATAAATTGGGCTTCCTTGCTTCAGAGTTTCCTATCAATCATGAGCCTACACACAATGCGATGGACGATATCTTGGCCACTGCACAGCTTTTAATCTATGCAGTAAAAGAAAATATTGTGCCTACAACGACTGGTCGTATGGTGGCAATCAATAAGTATAAAGCAGCTTTCACCAATATTGCGTCTCAAATGGCGACGTTACGTAGAAAGGCCTATACAGAGCTGCCAACGAAGTTATTGGCGTACATTATGAACCAAATGGGGGTTCTAGAATACTATAAATCCCATGGGGAAGCGGCGAAGGTAGAGCATATACGCGATTTGTATCGCATTATGGAAAAGCTAGATGCTGCCTATGAAGGGCCACCTGGTTTAGCTCGATTGAATCAAATCTTGCAGATGGCGGCCCTTACTGCAGGTGAGCCAGCTCAACAGGTGCGAAATGAAGATCGCATTCCTATCATTACTATCCACCAAGCAAAGGGGAGCGAGTTTGACCATGTATTCCTAGCAGGTCTTAACGAAGGTACCTTCCCAAGCCCCTTTGCCATTGCAGAAGGGCGTGAAGACGAAGAAAAGCGCTTATTTTATGTAGCTATTACACGCCCTAAGCAAGAGCTGACCATTACCTTTGAACAAACCAATATACGTGGCCGAGCGGTTCAACCAAGCTCGCTACTGAACTATATGCCACGAGACAATGAGCTCGTAGAAAGGAGATACTAATGGCGAGAAAAACACATCGTCCCGACAATATTTTGTGGACTGTAACCGCTGCAGATATAGAGGCTGCACGTAGTGAAAAACAGGATGTTACATTAGGTGAAGTATTAGATACAAAATATCCTCGTAAGTCTTTAGTAAAGTTATTTGAGGAAAATCTAATCCACATCAACGGACATAAGGCGACGCCAAAGGATGTTATCTCCGAAGGTGACGAGATTTGGATTGCCATGGCGAAGGAAAAAATAGATCACGAACCAATTGAAATGAATCTACATATCTTATATGAAGATGATGATCTTCTCATTGTGGATAAGCCAGCAGGTATGACGGTAAACTCTAAAGACCAAGTATCCCTTGCTAATGGTGTGGCCTATTACTTTAAAGAACATAGCATTAAGCGAAAGGTACGTTTCTTGAATCGCTTAGATAGAGATACAACGGGCTGTATTGTGATTGCTAAAAGTGGCTTAGCCCAAAGCCTTTATCAACAGCAAATGGATGATAATACCTTTGAAAAGTGGTATATGGCTACTGTGGAAGGTATCGTAGAAGCTGATGAAGATTCCTTGGTATTATCTATGGAACGCAGTGATGATGGGATTCATTACGAAGTAAATCCTAAGGGAAAAGAGACTCGTACAGATTATTCCGTCCTATGTAGACACTCTTCACAGCCTGTGGATAACTCTGTGAATAAGTCCAAAAATTCTGTGGATATAGCATCAAAAAATGTGGATATAGAACTATCAGATGTGGATAAAAGTGGTCAAAATGTGGACAAATCTGTGTATAACTCCCAAGAATGTGGATATACAGAGGTTTTAGTCCGTTTGTACACAGGAAAAACACATCAAATTCGTGTGGCTTTCAGCCATATAGGTCATCCTCTCGTAGGGGATACCTTATATGGCGCACAACCAACGGGGCAGCCGTTCCAATTGCGTGCCCAAAAGGTTGTATTTAAACACATGCGTACAGGCGAGCGTATTACGGTTACCGCATAATTACCTCTAATTACTTTTATACTTATCACTAGGTAAGTATCAAGAAGTGCGTAATATATAGTACATATTAATAATTAGATAGTAGTTTATTAACAATAGATCTACACTATAGATTGTGAAGTCACAATACATCAAATGTTCTAATTGAGAAATGAGAATTATTGATAACTTAGTAAAATCAATGATTTTATAGAAATTTTTCAAAAAATATAATGACAAATGATAATCGATAAGCTATAATAGAAATGTAAATAAATCGATAGGCTTCGATTTACAGCTTAGTGAATTGAATGTAAGAGGTGTAGTTCAATATGATTTTGCAAGAAAATGGTGCAGCACGTAATCGGGGGATTACGCTTGCTAGTATAAAAGGTATTATAGGTAACGTCGTTCTCGTTATTTTTAAAATGATTGTAGGCCTTGCATCTAACTCTATCGCCATCATCCTTGATGCGGTAAACAACTTAACAGACGTTTTGTCCTCTGTGTTAACTATTGTTGGTACAAAATTAGCAGCTAAGGGTGCCGATAAGGAGCATCCATTTGGTCATGGTCGTATCGAATATATGACTACCATGGCCATTGCTTTCATCATCCTTGGTGCAGGCATTGGATCCCTCAAGGAATCTATTGAAAAAATTCTTCACCCTGAGGTATCTACCTTTGATGTTCCAAGCTTGGCCATTATCGCTGTCGCTATTGTGGTGAAAGTTGTGATGGGCCGTTATATTAAGGCGCAAGGTGAAAAATATAAATCCGATGCTCTTGTAGCGTCTGGTATAGATGCCCTCTTTGATGCGGTGATTACCTTTGCTACATTAGTATCTGCAGCTTTGGTAT
>CATWLR010000270.1:0-2551 GCA_958351665.1 Veillonella infantium
GCTTCTTGTTAATGTTATTTTAACTTGTGCCATTTCTTGTCTCCTTATTACGCGTTATAAATTTCTTCAACGGTTTTACCACGAAGTTCTGCAACTTCGCTAGCGCGTTTCAAATCTTTCAAACCTTCGATAGTAGCACGAACCATATTGTTAGGGTTAGAAGAGCCCAAAGATTTAGTCAAGATGTTACGAACACCTACTAATTCCAATACGGCACGAACAGGGCCACCAGCGATAACGCCAGTACCTTCAGCAGCTGGTTTCAAGAATACGCGGCCTGCGCCGAATACGCCTGTTACGCTGTGAGGGATTGTACCATTTTTAATTGCTACGTTTACAATATTTTTCTTAGCATCATCAATACCTTTGCGAATTGCTTCTGGTACTTCCGCTGCTTTACCTAAGCCAACGCCTACATAACCGTTGCCATCACCAACAACTACAAGAGCGCTGAAGGAAAAACGACGACCGCCTTTAACTACTTTGGCTACGCGGTTGATGAATACTACTCTTTCTTTAAGATCAAGACTGGTGTAGTCAATTCTCGCCATGTCTATAGTTCCTCCTTCTTAGAATTTTAAGCCTGCTTCACGAGCACCTTCTGCAAGGGCTGCTACGCGGCCGTGGTAAATGTAACCACCACGGTCAAACACTACTGTGTCAATACCTTTAGCGATAGCTTTTTTAGCAACTGCTTCACCAACAGCTTTAGCAGCAGCTACGTTACCACCATAGGATAAGTTCAAATCTTTATCTAAAGAGCTAGCAGCAACCAAAGTTGTACCTGCTACGTCATCGATTACTTGTGCGTAAATGTTGCTCAAAGAACGGTAAACGTTCAAACGTGGGCAAGTTGCCGTACCAGAGATGTGACGGCGAATACGAAGATGACGTTTTGCTCGAGCGATGTTTCTACTAGATTTACGAGGCAAGATATTCACTCCTTTCATTCATATAGATGATATTACTATTTACCTTTTGCACCAGCTTTACCAGCTTTACGACGAACAACTTCGCCTTCATAGCGGATACCTTTACCTTTGTAAGGTTCTGGTTTTCTCCATTTACGGATATCAGCTGCTACTGCGCCTACAACTTCTTTGTCTGCACCAGAAACAACGATTTTGTTAGGAGCTGGAACTTCAATTGTAATACCAGCTGGAGCTTCCATTTCTACTGGATGAGAGAAGCCAAGTGTAAGAGCTAATTTATTGCCTTGTTTAGCCGCTCTGTAACCAACACCGTTGATTTCAAGAGTTTTTGTGAATCCTTCAGATACGCCTGTTACCATATTAGCAACAAGAGCGCGAGTCAAACCGTGAAGGGAACGATGAGCTTTATTGTCGGAAGGACGAGCTACTGTAATTGTGTTACCTTCAACAGTGATATTCATATCTGGATGCAAATCGCGAGATAATTCACCTTTAGGACCTTTTACGTTCATATGATGGTTATCATATGTAACAGTAACGCCTGCAGGGATCTCGATAGGCATTCTACCGATACGTGACATTATTTCTACCTCCTATTGCTACTATTACCAAACGTATGCGATTACTTCGCCACCAAGACCTTCTTTACGAGCTTGTTTGTCGCTCATAACGCCTTTGGATGTAGAAATAACTGCGATACCCAAACCACCAAGTACACGAGGAAGTTCTTCCTTTTTCGCGTAAACACGTAAACCAGGTTTGGAAATACGTTTAATTCCTGTAATAACTTTTTCGTTATTGGAACCATATTTCAAAGTTACTTTTAAAGTGTTTTCTTCTTTTTCTACGTTCTTTACGAAACCTTCTTGTAAAAGGATGTCAAGAACAGCTGCTTTCATTCTAGATGCAGGAATGTTTACCGTTTCATGAAGTGCAGCATTTGCATTACGGATGCGCGTAAGCATATCCGCGATAGGATCGGTCATTACCATAATCTAAAAACCTCCTCTCGTCTAATATTACCAGCTGGCTTTTTTAACACCAGGAATTTGTCCTTTGTACGCCAATTCACGGAACGCAATACGGCTGATACCGAATTTACGCATATAGCCGTGAGGACGACCAGTTAAGTTGCAACGGTTGTGCAAGCGTGTTGGGGATGCATTTGCTGGTAATTTGGACAAGCCTTCATAATCACCTGCTGCTTTTAACGCTGCACGTTTAGCTGCATATTTTTCAACGATTTTAGCGCGTTTCTTTTCGCGTTCAATCATAGATTTTTTAGCCATCTATATGTTCCTCCTATTATTTTTCAAAAGGCATACCGAATTGAGTCAACAATTCACGAGCTTCTTCATCTGTTTTAGCAGTTGTTACTACGATGATATCCATACCAGTAACACGTTCTACTTGATCATATTCGATCTCAGGGAAGATGAGCTGTTCTTTAAGACCCAAAGCGTAGTTACCACGGCCATCAAATGCTGTTGCGCTGATACCGCGGAAGTCACGTACACGAGGTAATGCCGCATTGATCAATTTGTCGAGGAATTCATACATGCGTTCGCCACGAAGAGTAACTTTTGTACCCAACGCCATACCTTCACGAACTTCAAAGT
>CATWLR010000271.1:0-2548 GCA_958351665.1 Veillonella infantium
GATAACACCTTCATAGTTGACCTTAGTCTTACCATGAATCACTAATTGGAATTTAGCGCCACTTTGTTCACGGCAGCGTTTAGTAAATGCAATAAGCAAGTTTTTAATTGTGTCGTCCGCACCAGCGTAACCTAATGTGTTGAAGTAGTAAGGTTCAAGCATATCGATGCCGTCTTGGTAGTTCTTAACAGTGATTGTAGAGCCGTTAGTACCTCCGGATAGTGCAGTATAAGCTGTAGTAGTTAATGCGCCAGTTTTAATGAATACGATATAGTCGTTATCTTGTAATTCTGTTGCATCCTTCAAGTTCTTTTGAATATCTACTGCTTTACGAACATCACCTGTAGTAAGGTAAGTAGTTACGATAAATTTACCTGTGTTATCTGGATCAGCTTGAACAGATACACCCAAATCGTTACCACGAACACCCTTGTATTTAGCTTTGCCGATTGTACTTGTAGCTTGCGCACCGTCAGAGTTTAAGCGGTAGAAGTAACCAGTTTTCAAGCCACGGAACAAATCACGTAAGCCCTTCATTTTGTCATGGCCGTAGTCATAACCAAAGTATTTTTGACAATCCTTTTGGAATGTGTCGTTATCTACACGGAACACTTCACCACTTGGGCCCCAATCAAAGGAGAGCATCATCGCACCAAAGCCACGGTCAGATACTTCTGCATATGCTCGGTCTTTGGATACGAAGTTAATATAAGTACCTGGCAATACTTTATTGTGGAATAAGAATGTGCCACCACCTAATGCCATATTTCACTAACCTTTCACAGGCGTTGTTAATGCCTGATTTAAAATCTTATCAATATCGCTTTCCGTATACATTTCATCTTCATTAAGAAGGCAAGTGAGTAAATCACGATACCGTCTGTATTTGTCAGATGCAATGATAGCGTAAGCATCAAATTGTTGTTCAGTCGTTACTTCGACTGCTTGTTTTTCATCTGCCATCTTTTACCCTTTCTGTTAATTCCATGTGCTTCATACGTTCGATAGGTTTGGCCACTTTCCGTAGTATGTTCTCATACGTTACGAAGAAGTGCAGCACCCCATCTGAAATCTTATATTTCATACCTGTGCCCATAATTGTACGTTCCCCAACTTGTACGAATTCAAGCAACTGATAAAGCGCACTAGGAATATCAATGAGTTTTCGCGTATCAGTAACCACATCAAGATTATTGGCGTAATACATGATGTCTAAATCCAAAGAAGTGTTATAAAGATCACCGACATGTCTGCCCATACTAGGCTCAATCACCTTGACATATACGCAAGGGAATGTCATATTGTTTTCTTTGAATTCTAGGTATATCGGCACCTTAAGTGCCGTATGTACGGCTTTAGATACAGCTGTTAATACATCAGAATCCACCATGCTTTTCAATCCATTTCTTTAATGTAATTTCCATAATACGTTTAGCGTTTTTACTGAGTACCTTTTCAGCTTTCTCGTGCATGTACGCACCATCTACCCAAGGCTTTTTCAGTCTACCGCCTTGCATGACTCCGCCTTTAGATTGACCTATCCATGGAAGAAATCTCCCAACATCTTGCCTATGTCCATCGTTTAAGAAGGATGCATATGATGATGTATTGAACACTTCAACTTTACCGCTTTGATTGTTCAATTGATATTTACCAATACTCCATGATTGGCGTGTATGTTCGCTATCAAAGTATTTTGTCTGTATCTTTCCATGTTGCATGAATTTTACTGACCTTTTACCAACTGGCGTATTTAACTTTGCCTCACGCACATACACACTCGCCATGTTTTCAACCACTTTTTTATTAAACGCTTGAATATTCCCTGATTGACTTAACTTTATTAAACCATCTTTAAAATCAGCAAAATCTTTGAGATTAAATTCAACACCCATATCAATGCACCTCTAAATTTTCTAGTTGCACCTCTTGATGGGTGTCGTATCGTGCAGAAATCGATGCACTGCGAAAAAGTTGCTTTGTATTTCGCCCTGTAACAGCTATTCGAGAGCCTTTTGGTATGATTACACTAGGCGAACAGAAAAGGCTCGTATACTGCGTAAATTTTGGAATTTCAGCCATATTGGCAGTATTCGATGTTTTATATGACAATCTGCAAGGATATGGGCCGTCAATTTTTGTTGATTTTGCCATTATCCCTGTTTCTTCGTCCATTTGGTCGATTTCGGTTTCAATCGTACATTCACAATCGTAAAGTTTCTCGATTTGCTTTGTGTACTTCTCTACCATTTCAGCCGTCGGAAGCATGTCAACTCACCCTCTCCATAATTTGCGAATGTTTGAGCCATTTCTTTCAACCTATCCTCTGCACTTTTACTGCTAAAACTCACTTGAGTGTCACCCATTTTAATCTGTGTAGGCACGTCTAAGTTTTCAACACCAACTAACGCAACAATATTGGTCTGTAAATACGCTCCGACTACCCGATGCACTATTACGTGTTCGAGTTCAGTCGGTAGCGTTTTACAGTTAATAATATTGAGTACTCGTTGGGTTTCTGCAGTAATCAGATAGTTAAGAATAGGTG
>CATWLR010000272.1:0-2545 GCA_958351665.1 Veillonella infantium
TACGAATACGTCTGCGTGGTTTCTTAAGATATCCCAAGAAACTGTATTTGGTTCACCACATGCAAGTCCAGCCATGATTGTTTCTAAATCACCCTCAACGATACGAGGATTACCATCATCAGCTACAGCCCCTTTGTATAAGCAAGCTGCTGCTTCAGCTTCTACAACCACTAATTTAGGTTTCTTAGTTGCATTGCTGTATAAATTAGTAAAATAACCTACTACAGCACCTGCTAGGGAACCTACACCAGCTTGTACAAATACATGAGTTGGTACCTTACAGTTTTCAGATTCTAACTGATTTGCCGTTTCCATAGCCATTGTGCCATAGCCTTGCATGATCCAGTTTGGAATTTCTTCATAACCTTCCCATGCTGTATCTTGAACTACAACGCCATTTGGAACTTCTTTAGATTTTTTAGTTGCTAATCGTACACATTCATCGTAGTTGAATTCTTCGATTGTTACGGTAGCACCTTCATTTTCAATTTGTTTTCTACGATATTCTGTAGAGCCTTTAGGCATGAACACTACTGCTTTTTGACCTAATTTATTAGCAGCCCAGGCTACGCCACGTCCGTGATTACCATCAGTAGCTGTAAAGAATGTAGCTTGTCCGAATTCTTCTTTTAATTGTGGAGAAGTTAATACATCATATGGTACATCTTCAACATTTTTACCAGTTTGTTGAGCTACGTATTTTGCCATTGCATAAGAGCCGCCTAATACCTTAAACGCATTTAAGCCAAAGCGGTAAGATTCATCTTTTACAAAGAGAGAATTAACACCGATATAATCTGCTAATTTTTCTAGCGATACTAGTGGAGTTACACTATACTGTGGAAAACTTTCATGAAACGCTTTAGCTTTCTTAATTTCTCTAACATCCATAACGGACAAAAACTTGTCACTAGATGGTGCCATCGTATTACATTTCCACTGAATTCGGTCCATATTTGCCTCCTAGGATTCTTCCTTTACAGTATTTAAATCACTATAAAGAGTAAACTTAGAAATATTGAAATACTCCGCAATCTTTTCTGAAGATTTAGAGATAAGAAAAGCCCCTTTTTCATTTAAGTAGCGAATAGCTTTTAATCGCTCTACTTTATTCATGAGCGGTCCAGGTTTCCCAACTAACCGTTCTGCTTCTAGTAGTAAATCATCTAATAGTTCCGATACACTTGTAGTAATTTTTTCAACAGTACCAGTCTCTGCTTGGCCTATCCCTATAAGACTTTCAAGTGATCGATGCATCATAACAAACTCTGTGATATCCTGATTAATTCCTAATAGGTATGCAATATTGCCATTATCATCACGGATATACATGGTAGAGGATTTTAATATCCGTCCATCCTTAGTTTTTGTTAGATACCCAAATCTACCTTCACTACCATCATCATAGTTGAGTACATCTAAAACCACATGTGATGGACCATCACCAACATGGCGATTCGTTATCGTACCATTTTCTATATATACAAGTGATGTATCGAGATCTCCTTGTAAGTCATGTATTAGTACTTCACAAGATGGTCCGAATTGTATGGCTAATCCATGAGCTATTACTTTTAGCCGTTCCAATGTACTCATTGAGATAACCTCCCTCTCATCGGTATCGGTTAACTTTATGGTCTAAATAACTTCAGTCCGCTTACATAGTCAGTATTATGAGAACAATTCTAACTATTTTTGTATTAACCTAATTTTTTGTTAGGTTCCTTACTTAAATTATAGGTCTATGTATACAAAAATGCAACGCTATTATGCATTGAAGTTATTTATAAATATACAAATACATACATCCATTGTTAAAAACATATACATTTCCTGTGATTTCCATCACATAGATCGGCTGTTATAAATTTTTTTAATGACCTTTGTGTTATCACATCTATATAATTAAATCTATTCAAATTCTATAGAAATCGATGTATATCTATATTTTTATATGTATTAATTCAATCTGCTATGTCATTATGGATATATATATTTTATAAATATTCCTACTATTCATAACTACAAAAGCGTTACGTCTATATACATAGTAAGTGTATATAATTTTCTTATTGCATACAAAAAAGGCTGTAATAACGACATATCGTTATTACAGCCTTTATATACTGTTATCTGTTAGGATTTATGTTAATGGTTAAGAGTAAACTATGCGTTTGCTAATGTTTTACCCAATTCTTCACATTGAGCTTTACCATCATCATCAGGTTCACCCAAAAGTGCCAAGCCATCAGCTACTAATTCGCCACCAGCGTCTTTAATGCGAGTGCCCCAGTCTTCTAACCAAGTGCCACCCCAACCATAGGAGCCAAAGATTGCTACTTTTTTACCACCCAATTTAGCTTCTAATTCTGTGTAGAATGGTTCAAATTCGCCTTCTTCTAATTGTTCTGCACCCATATCAGCACAGCCAAGAGCTAGTTTTTCGTAAGCTGCTGCGTCATCTACGGATACTTCAGAAACAGATTTCACTTCAACTTCTTGACCTGCAGCTTTGATACCTTCAGCTACTGCTTGAGCCATTTGT
>CATWLR010000273.1:0-2534 GCA_958351665.1 Veillonella infantium
TGTCTATATAATAATTTCGATAATATTTCTTCCTTACGATTTGTGGAGATAATACATTCACATTCCTTGCTATGCTCTGGTACAAAATGATTCGTTCTAACAGGTACTAAACACTTCCATACTGTTAACAAACCATTATCTAAGATGGACTTTGCAATTCGTTCCGTGTATAAATTTTCCTTTATCTTCTTTTCACTTGTAACATAACCACGATAATTTAAAATCGATGTTTTGTAAAAATTTCCCACTACTTCTTGTTGAGTATAATCATCCGATAAAGTATTAGTTAATTCTGAAAACTTTTTTCCTCGATTTATATCAGTAAATACTACACCAAAAGTGTCTTTAATACTCGTTTCCACAACACACCTCCGACAACAACAATTAATATGCCTTTCTTTTATATCATTATATATAATTAAACGGGCCAAAAACACCCCATATTATCTTCTTTTAAATTCTATAGAAACCTCTTGCACCATTCTCTTATATACTTTACTATATATAGAGAATTCTAATTACAAAAAGGAGTCATCATGGCTAATATTAATGAAAACTATTTAAACCTACAAGGTTCTTATTTATTTGCAAATATTGCTAAAAAGGTTGCAGATTATCAAGCAGCTCATCCAGATGCAGATATCATTCGTCTTGGTATTGGCGATGTTACATTACCACTTGTTCCAGCAATTATCGATGCTATGAGCAAGGCTGTCCAAGAAATGGGCAAAGCCGAAACATTCCGTGGTTACGGCCCTGAGCAAGGTTATGACTTCTTGCGTCAAGCTATTGTTGATGGCGATTACAAACCATTAGGCGTAGACATCGCTATTGATGAAGTATTCGTTTCCGATGGTGCCAAATCCGACGTTGGTAACATCCAAGAGTTATTCAGCGAAGACAACATCATCGCTATTACCGATCCAGTGTACCCTGTATACTTAGACTCTAACGTTATGGGCGGTCGTACTGGTGAAGCAGTAGATGGTATCTTCCAAAAGGTTGTGTACCTTCCTACTTACGCAGAAAATAATTTTTCTCCAGAATTCCCTTCTGAAAGAGTAGATATCGTATATCTTTGCTCCCCTAACAATCCAACAGGTACTGTTTTGAGCCGTGCCCGTTTAGGAGAATGGATTAAATGGTGTAAAGATAATGATGCGATTTTGATGTTCGACTCCGCTTACGAAGCTTTCATCAGCACAGAAGACACTGTAAAATCCATCTACGAAATCGAAGGCGCTCGCGAAGTAGCTATCGAATTCCGTTCCTTCTCCAAAACTGCTGGTTTCACAGGTACACGTTGTGCTTATGCTGTAGTGCCTAAAGAAGTAACTGGCAAAACTAAATCCGGTGAACGCCAACCACTAAATCCTATGTGGAACCGTCGCCAATGCACTAAATTCAACGGTGTGCCTTACATCATTCAACGCGGTGCTGAAGCAGTGTATACTAAAGAAGGCCGTGAACAAACTCGTGCTAACATTGCATACTACAAAGAAAATGCTCGCATTATCAAAGAAGGTCTTGAATCCATCGGCCTTACTGTATATGGTGGCGTAGATGCTCCATACATTTGGTTAAAAACACCTGGTAACATGACTAGTTGGGAATTATTCGACATCTTGCTCGAACAAGTTCAAATCGTATCTACACCAGGCTCTGGCTTTGGCCCTCATGGCGAAGGTTACCTTCGTTTAACAGCTTTTGGTAGCCGTGAAAATACAATTCGTGCCGTTGAAAGAATTAAAACATTAAAATTCTAATAGGATACTCAATATAGGGTTTATCCCCTATAGAAAACTAATACCTATAGAGACAAAAAGACCGATTGTACACCTACATTAGGAGTACAATCGGTCTTATATATATCATCAATTAATTCTATAGCAAAATATCAAATACCCTAGTTTTGTGCTATAATAAGAATGTTAATAATTAAATTTCTCAATTTATATAGGAGGCTAATATGAGCAAAATTCGTATTGGTATCGTTGGCTACGGCAACTTAGGTCGTGGCGTTGAAGCATCCGTAAAATTACAACCTGATATGGAGCTTGTTGGTGTATTCTCTCGCCGTAAAGGTTTAGAAACAGTTTCTGGTGTTCCTACATATACTATGGAAGATTTACCAAACTTCAAAGGTAAAATCGATGTTATGGTTCTTTGTGGTGGTTCTGCTACAGACCTTATCGAACAAACTCCAATGGTAACAAAATACTTCAACTGTATCGATTCCTTCGATACACATGCACGTATTCCTGAACATTTCGCTAACGTAGACAAAGTAGCTAAAGAAGCTAAAACTGCTACATTGATTTCTTGCGGTTGGGACCCAGGCATGTTCTCTTTACAACGTGTATATGCTGAAAGCATCTTGCCTCAAGGTAAATCTTATACATTCTGGGGCCGTGGTGTTTCCCAAGGTCACTCCGATGCTATCCGCCGTATCGACGGTGTTCTTGATGCTCGTCAATACACTGTTCCTAAAGAACAATACCTTGAAGCTATCCGCAACGGTGAAACTCCAGACG
>CATWLR010000274.1:0-2528 GCA_958351665.1 Veillonella infantium
TGAAAATTGAAGCGTCTTGCTTATTGCGCATGGGTGGATCTATCATTCTGGGGATGAAGGGTGCTGTTGGTATTAGATTGGCTACTGCAAATAATGCAGTAGCTCGTCGCTTGTTAGGCATATTAAAAAAACAATATGAATTACCTACCAATGTATTAGTACGACAAGGACTAAACTTGCGCAAGAAAAATATGTATACTTTATCTGTAGAGCCATCTATAGAAGGGCGACAGGCGTTAGAAGATCTTGCTTTATGGCCTGTAACTGAACAAATTCCTCGTAGTTGGCTTAAATCTATGGAGGCACGACGTGCTTTTTTACGGGGTGCTTTTTTAGGCGGTGGCTCTGTTAATAAGCCACAAAGTGACTATCATCTCGAGTTTATGACGGGGAATGAGAATTTTGCAAAGGAAATTATACATGTATTGCGGTTATTTCATATTCATGCAGGTTTGACTGAGCGTAAGGAAGAGTACGTAGTATATCTTAAAGAAGGGGACGCTGTAACGAATTGCTTGCAAATTATGGGTGCTCAATCAGCACTGATGGAATTTGAAAACGTGCGCATAATGAAAACTGTGCGAAATCAAATTAATCGACAAGTAAACTGTGAGACTGCAAATTTGCAAAAGGTTGTAGATGCTGCAGTACGCCAGGTAAAGGCTATTCGAATTATCGATAGAGAAATTGGTATTGATGAATTGCCTGAAAAGTTGCGGATTGTAGCAAGATTGAGATGGGACAATCCAGAAGCGAGTCTGAAAGAACTTGAAGAATTGATGGATGGCGAATTATCTAAGTCGGGTATTGGACATCGTTTAAAGAAAATCGAAGCATTAGCACTTACGTATGACCCTATGGGGCTTGAAGAAATATAGAGGTATTAATATATGTTTTCTTATAAATCAAAATATTGTGTAGCCGCAGCGATGGCCGCCATGGCTGCTCTTACAGGCCATGTAGAGGCTCGTGATATAGATTTACAATCAATTGGATATTTTCAGTTTTCTCCGTTGCCACCAAGTTTAGTGTCTCAAACGGATACATTGCTACTATCAGATAGCCCTGAATATGTAGGACCAGTAGGTGGTACGCTTAGTGCAGGTACAATTAATGGAAATGGTCGTATCTATTTTTACCATGTAAATGAAATGGATCAGCCCCATAAGATTGCTATCGTATTGGAGAATCAATCAGCGTATCCCAATACTGTTCAGGTGATGAGACAGTTAAAATCTGTGGCTACACCAGATTATTTCGCTGCTGGTCGTGATTTATCCCGGAAGGACTTAGAGCATCCTTTAGATGAAAGTCCCAATGCGAGACCTTTATATTCGCTAAGTATTCCGCCACAAGGGCGCCAATTAATCTTTAGTGATTTGGAAAATACACCAGTATATCAAGATGCATTATTTACCGGTATTGTAGATATTAAAACAGAGGCACCAATCTTTGCTCGTGTTATGATGTTGCCTATGGGGATGGATGCTATTGATGCATCTCATTGGGCTAAAAATTTACCTATTGATGAAATTCAATTGCGCGGTACATATACGGGGGCTAAACGTAATATGGAGGTTACCACACCTTTTGATACTACATTAGGCGGTGCCTTCGTTGAAATTGGCAACGACAAAGAGGATGCGTTTATCAATGGTGTAGATGAAATGCAAAATAAAGCATTTGTTCGTGACCGTGGTAACTATGGTGTTTCATATACTTTAAAAATTCCTACAAAAGGTAATGAACCATTTAGATTGTATTTTAACCCTCTTGGTGGGCCATATTCCGGTTCCTTTACGGTAAAAGCACTTCATCAACAAGGGGCACGTCGAGGTCAAACAGATACGCGGACCTATCATATTGGTGGTGCCGATGGCATCACGGCCTTAGGGGACGGTACTATATTAGACAGTCGTCTTATGGGCAATTATAATGCAGGGGATTTATTAACCTTGAATTTTATGCCTGCTGGAGCATCTAATTTGCCGATTCGATTCTTATTGATTCCTGAATCTCTTGCAAATCCACAAAAACATCAGACTATTGCGGTCAATGTACCAAAAGATGTAACTGACACTTTAGGGCACCCAACTCAAAGTGGTACACAAATCCCTGTGGGTCCTATAAACGGTAAAGATACAAATAAAGGCACTGTTGATAGTTCCAAATCGACTATGACTCCTGCTAAACAGGCAGAAACAATTGCTCATGAAGAAACAAAAAAATTGAGTGATAAAGCTGCGGCAGATGCTAAAAAAGAGGCACAACTCAAAAAAGCAAAAGATGCAGAAGAAGCATTAGCGCGTAAGAAGGCTGAAGAAGCTCGTATAGCAGCAGAAAAGGCCGAATTGGCGCGTAAAGCAGCAGAAGCAAAACATGCTGAAGTGGAGCGCAAACTAGCAGAGAAAGCTGAGGCGGATCGCAAAGCAGCTGAATTGAAGGTGGCTCAAGAAGCACAAGCTGCAAAAGAAAAAGCTGCCTTAGAAGCTAAAAAAGCTGAAGAAATGCGCCAAGCAGAAGAAGCT
>CATWLR010000275.1:0-2526 GCA_958351665.1 Veillonella infantium
GCGCCGTGCCTACGAGGCTAGAGGGTTTTAACTAAATTAGTTATTTTTTTAGATTAGGTTATCAAATTGTTTAGTGTGTAGAGGTGATAATATGCCTATTAAAGTAATAAAAAATTTACCGGCCATTACGAAATTAGCTCAAGAGAATATTTTCGTTATGGATACTGAACGGGCGGAGAATCAACAAATCCGACCTTTGAATATTCTGTTAATCAATTTGATGCCTACTAAAGAAGTGACTGAAACACAAATTTTACGTGCTCTCAGTAATAGCCCGTTACAAGTGAATTTAACATTATTACATACCGCATCTCGTAAGGCTAAAAATACGGATGAGCAATATTTAGATACTTTCTACCGCACTTTCGATGAGGTGAAGAATGAGTTCTTTGATGGCATGATTATTACAGGGGCTCCTGTAGAGTTAATGCCTTTTGAAGAGGTAGACTATTGGCCTGAGTTAGTAGAAATTATGAACTGGAGCGAAGAACATGTATGCTCTACGTTCTATATCTGTTGGGGTGCTCAAGCTGGTTTGTATCACCACTTCGGTATTAATAAATGCATCATGGATGAAAAGCTATTTGGTGTGTACGAACATGATATCTACAATGATCGACCAGTACTCTTACGTGGCTTTGATGAGAAGTTTTGGATGCCTCACTCCCGTCATACTACGGTTTCCTTGCAACAAATTAAGGAAAATCGCGATTTGGAATTATTGGCAGGCTCTGACCCAACAGGTTCCGCTATCGTTAGTAGCTTAGATAATAAACATATCTTTGTATTCGGTCATGCGGAATACGACTGGGATACATTAAACCGCGAATACGTACGGGATATCAAAAAGGGGCTGAATATTGCTGTTCCTGAAAACTATTTCCCTGATGATGATCCTAAACAACGTCCTATCGTACGGTGGCGTTCTGTAAGTACATTGTTATTTACAAACTGGTTAAACTATTATGTTTACCAAGAAACTCCGTACATTATTGAACAAATTCAAAAAATGAAATTTGAACGCGATAAGAACTTAGGTGCCTATATCTAAAGTATCATTAGTAGAAGATCCCCTAATTACTGCTGAAATCTCTAGTGTGAGATGATATAAAGAAAGTAATTAGGGGATTTTTATTTGTTATCAATTGAGCTCGCTTTGCAGTTTTGCAGAATAGCGAGCTTTGGTTTGTATAGATATATTGGATATAGCTTTAAGTTATGTCTAACAATATAAATTAATAGTAGACATAATCTTTAAAACATAGTAGTATACTAGGTATAAAGAATGAACTCAATTCACAGTTAATATAAAGGAGTTGTCATAATGAGCAAACAATACAGATTTGAAACATTACAATTACATGCCGGTCAAACGGTAGATCCAACAGGTTCTCGTGCAGTACCTATTTACCAAACTACATCTTACGTATTTAAAGACGCAGAAGAAGCAGCAGGTCGTTTTGCATTGACTAATCCTGGCGGTATTTATACTCGCCTTGGCAATCCTACTACTGATGTATTGGATACTCGTGTGGCACAACTTGAAGGTGGTGCAGGTGGTATCGCAGTAGCATCTGGTTCTGCAGCGATTACATATTCTATCTTGAACGTAGCTAGTGCTGGCGATAATATCGTAGCAGCTTCCACATTGTACGGTGGTACTTATAACTTGTTCACTGCTACATTGCCACGTTTGGGTATTCACACTAAATTCGTAAATCCAGATAATTTGGAAGAATTCGAAGCAGCTATTGATGAAAACACTAAAGCTGTTTATATCGAGTCCATTGGTAATCCTGGTATTAATCTTGTTGATGTACAAGCAGTAGCTGACATTGCACATAAACACAATATCATCTTGATCGTAGATAACACATTTGCATCTCCATACTTGTTCCGTCCATTAGAACATGGTGCTGACGTAGTTGTACATTCTGCTACTAAATACCTTGGTGGTCATGGTACAACATTGGCTGGTGTAGTAGTAGAATCTGGTAAATTCGATTATAAAGGTTCTGGTAAATACCCTGGCTTCTCCGAAGGCGATGAACACTACAATGGTTTAGTATATGGTGATTTGCCAATCCCATTCACTGTAAAAATCCGCGCTCAATTGCTTCGTGATACTGGCGCATGCATTACTCCACTTGCATCTTGGCAAATCTTGCAAGGCGTTGAAACATTGTCCTTGCGCGTAGAACGTCACGTAGAAAATACTCGTAAAGTAGTAGATTTCTTGACTAAACATCCTAAAGTGGTATGGGTAAGCTATCCAGAATTAGAAGACAGCAAATACAAAGCTTTGGCGGATAAATACTTCCCTAAAGGTGTTGGTGCTGTATTCACATTCGGTGTAAAAGGCGGAAAAGAAGCAGGTATTAAACTTGTTGACTCTTTGGAAATCTTCTCCAACTTGGCTAACGTAGCAGATGCTAAATCTCTTGTTATTCACCCTGCATCTACAACACATGCACAACTTAACGAAGAACAACAAAAATCTGCTGGCGTAACACCAGATATGATCCG
>CATWLR010000276.1:0-2516 GCA_958351665.1 Veillonella infantium
TTCAAAAGATTTTACATGCGTTGGAGAAATATGGTTTTCCGAAATTGAAGAATCCTAAAAGTAGTATTACATTTAATATATAGTGATGGAGTGGAGTGTTAAGAAATTTAATATTAGAATCAAATTAAAAATGAGCCAGTATTACTCTGATTGAAGTGTGATACTGGCTCATTTTTGGGTTATAGGACAAAAAGTGTGTGTGACTAATCCCAATAAGTTGGAAAATCTGTAGACATATGTAGCTCATTCCAAACAGGAGCATCACCCCATTGAGGGATTGAACGATCTATTTGGCAATAATCAGATAACCGTTTGTAGATAGCAGCAATCGATTCATCTGTAGGCATACAATTTAATATATCTGAAATAGAAAGCGGTCTTGGTGAGTGCATATAGCACCACCAATAGACCGCTTTTAGTCTTCTTTCAAGTGAAAGGCCCCTATGAGCCCGTAACATACTTCTTAGTTGAGCATTTACTCCACCTTCAATACGATTATTTGTTGTAGGTACTGTAATATCAATGCATTCCAAAAATGTAAATAAAGTTTGTTGCCTAATCAGGCGCCATAATGATGATTCAGCTTTAAGCAAACGCTCATGTGTAGAGCGTTTGTTTCCAAATTCATCAATCGTCATTTCTCGTAAAAAATCAGAATATGTCATGCGCCACGCTGAAAGCTCATTAATCCATATAAAGGCTTGATCCATTGTTTTCACATTAAATAAAGCTTTGGCAAGACTATAAAGGTCCTTCCCAGCTAACGTTTTAGGTCTACTTGTCGTATATCGTCTAACCTGACAAAAAATATGAAATAGGCATCTTTGGTGGCTACTATGAGGCCAAACTTTTCGTAATGCTTTAGGTAAACCATTAGCACCATCAGACACAACGACTTTAGGTTCAACAATCCGTTCCATTAAGCACTGCCAAGCTCTAGCATGCTCATAACGGCAGACATACCAGCCTAGAACATGAGTATCATTGCAACAAATCAACACACATAAATTCCTAGATAAGTAAATTCCATCAAGATATACCACATCATGTACTTCTTCCACTTTTGGTGGCAATGGCCATATGGACCAAAATTTAACGGTTTTACGCCTAAATGTACGACCTTTACCAGGCATATCAGCTTGAATATCAGTACTAAATAACCAATTCAAGAATAGGTTTAACTCTTTACTTAAATTATTAATTTTAACGGTAAATGCCACCTTACAATGTTTGCAAAACCAACGTTGGGAACCAGATTTTAAAACACCATGTTTAATACATTTTTCATTACAATCAGGACATTTTATTTGTCGCATAAACTCTTCCTCCATATTTGTTTATATATAGGAAGATATAACCTCATTTTAGTCAGTAATTACAAGGGCTAATTGATGTTTTCACCCACACTTTTTGTCCACCCTCAAACTTCTCCAGAAAAAGATTGAACCCTTATAACACTAGTAAATATCTAGTGTTATAAGGGTTTTTACACACACTTTTTGTCCTATAAGCCTAAATACATAAGCCTTATTCTCCATTTATGCAAAGAAAAGAGGCTACGTAAGTAGCCTCTTTAATAAATTACAAACTAAGCCTTAAATACATTAAGTCTATAGTTTTATGATATTATTCCAATTTTCAGGAAATCCATACTCTATCAAATCAACAAAAGATTGTTTTGCTACTATATTCTGGATAACATTTATAAACATACCATTCCAGGTCAACTTAGAATCTCGAGGATATAATTCTGAAAGTACAACAATATAATCAAATACTTTACCTGTCAGTGTTGGATAGACTTGAGAACGCTTTGGAGTCATTTTGATATTGTACCGATATAATCGATTATTATGCGCTACTAGATTTCTAAATTTAACTAAGCAATAAAACCAACTTTCAAATTTACGTAAATCATTAAAGGAGTAGCATTTTACAATTTTACGCTTAGTTTTAATATCTGAATACGAAAATAGCTTTAACAGCGTTCCTAGCGGCATAATTTCAACTGCGACCCAAATAGGAAGTTTACTATCATATTTATCATCATGATGTTTAATAAACTCTTGGTTCCTATTTTGACGTATGTAATTATTTAATAGCTCTTTAAATTTTTCAAATTCAGTCTGTTGAGTAAACTGTGAATCAGTTAAGTATCCTAATGCACCATATTTTTCACCTATATAGTATGCAACTTTTGTTTTAATATCGCGTTCGATAATATCTATCTGATAATTAATTAAAGCTCGCAAAAAAGAATCAAAGCTTATTATTTCACGAATTTTATAATATGTTAATTTGCCATCTTTGTTAGTAGTATCACTATATGTCTTTGTATTTTCATCAAAATACTGATATAAATATCCTGTCAAATAATAGTAGTTATGAGACTTTAAAAATTCAATCAATTCTACCTTATTATTAACTATCAACCCCCGTTCAATCAATTTATCTGCTTGCTCCTCAAAAGAGCACCACACTTTTGGTCCCTTTGACATAGTTATATCCCCATATAT
>CATWLR010000277.1:0-2509 GCA_958351665.1 Veillonella infantium
ATATGATATATCATATTCTATTAGCCTTTGTAGTGACCTTTATCATTACAGTAGTGCTAGGTAAAATTGCTATTCCTATGTTGCGTTCTTTACACGCACAACAAAGTATTCGTGAAGAAGGTCCAGAAAGTCATCAAGCGAAAGCTGGTACGCCAACAATGGGTGGTGCTTTCATGATGATCGCCCTTGTTCTTGGTGTTGCTATTTTCGCACCATGGAATGTAGGTACAGGCATGTTATTATTTTTAACATTGGGCCATTGTTTATTGGTCTTCTTTGATGATTTTGTATAATAAGTTAATAAACGTAATCTTGGCTTAACAGCTAAGCAAAAGTTGCTAGGTCAATTTATTTTGGCGGCCATATTCTGTTACTGTATTACTGAAATTATGGTTATTCCTACCACACTGTGGATTCCTGTAGCAGATATACATCTTCAACTAGGTTGGGCTTATTATGTTTTGGCGTTTTTAATTATCGTAGGTGCTACGAACGCAGTAAATCTTACAGATGGTCTTGATGGATTAGCTAGTGGTACCTCTGCTGTAGCTGCCATTGCTTTCTCCGTGATTGGTCTTATGGCTGCATCTACAACAAACTCTATTGGTGCTGAAAGCGTTGCTTACTTTGGTGCCATTGTAGCCGCTGTATGCCTTGGTTTCTTGGTATTCAATGTAAACCCTGCGAAGGTGTTCATGGGGGATACTGGCTCCTTAGCTTTAGGTGGTGCTTTTGCAGCTATGGCAATTTTGACTAAAACAGAATTGCTACTCGTTGTAATTGGTGGCATTTTTGTTATGGAAGCATTGTCCGTTATTATTCAAGTTATATCCTTTAAAACTCGTGGTGTACGCGTATTTAAAATGAGCCCAATTCACCATCATTTTGAGTTGTCTGGTTGGGCTGAACAAACTGTTGTTAATCGCTTCTGGTTTGGTGGCGCTGTATTAGCTGTTATTGGCGTTGTTTTAGCGACTATAACTTTGTAAGATAATACTTAACGGAACACGCAAATAATGGTATGCTTATAAGATAGGAATACATTATTTTTGTTGATAATTTAGGTGATATAGATGGAATACGGAGATAAACATATACTTGTTCTTGGCGCTGGTGCCAGCGGTATAGGCGCATCTTGGGTATTAGCTCAAGTTGGGGCCCATGTAGTGTTAAATGATTATAAGCCTGTTACACTGCCTGCAGATGAGGAAGAAAGACTTGTATCAGCAGGTGTAGATATTATTACGGGTAGACAAGATGAATCCTTGCTTGATGGCGTGGATTGCATTGTTATTTCTCCAGGTATTTCTCTAGATATTCCCATTGTAAAAGCCGCTCAAGCTCGTGGTATTGATGTGGTTAGTGAAGTAGAAGTAGCTTATGAGTTATCTAAATCGCCAATTGTAGCCGTTACAGGTACAAATGGTAAGACCACTACTACAACATTATTAACTAAGGTATTGGAAGGAACTGGAAAGCCAGTTCGCGTTGGTGGCAATATCGGCGATTCTCTTAGTGAAGTAGCTTACTCCATGCCAGCAGATGGTTTTTTGGTAGCTGAGTTATCTAGTTATCAACTAGAAACAATTAAGCATTTTAGACCGATTGGTGCTATTATGCTCAATATTACACCAGATCATTTAGCTCGTCATAAGACGATGGAAAATTATATTGCTGCGAAGGAACGCATCTTTGAAAATCAATTGAGTACAGATTTTATGGTGCTTAATATTGATGATCCTATTGTAGCAGACATGAAACATCGTGCACCTAGCCATATCCTTGAAATTAGTCAACATCAAGTGGTTTCAAATGGTGCTTACTATGATAAAGGACAATGTTATGTAACAAAGAATGGTACAGCAACACCTGTTATTGGTAGTGCTGATATCCACATTCCAGGTAGCCATAATATTGAAAATATTTTAACTGTTATCGCTTTAGCTTATGCGTTAGGTGTACCGGTAGAAACCATTCATCGTATTATAAGCGAGTTCCATGGTGTTGAACACCGATTAGAGCGAGTTAAAACTCTTGATGGAATTACATTCTATAATGATTCTAAAGCTACTAATGTAGATTCTGTTGTAAAAGCATTGGAATCCTTTGATCAATCCGTTATTTTATTAGCTGGTGGTCATGATAAAATGACTCCGTTAGAAGACTTTATGCAGCTTGTTAAAGATCATACAAAAGCTGTTATCTTTATGGGGGAAGCAGCGGATCGATTTGAAGCTGCTGCAAAAGAGGCTGGTGTTCAGCCTATTTATAGAGCTTCATCTATGAAAGATGCTGTAGAACAGGGTTATAAACTAGCTGCTCAAGGTGATATTGTATTATTATCGCCAGCTTGTTCAAGTTTTGATTGGTATAGCTGTTTTGAAGAACGTGGCGATGATTTTAAAAACTGTGTTCATATGTTGCAAGAAGGGAGACACCATTAATGAAACGTATCATTATTTCAGGTGGTGGCACTGGTGGACATATATACCCAGCAATAACTATATAT